>CAYZIV010000230.1:0-1691 GCA_964478475.1 uncultured Gammaproteobacteria bacterium
GCATTTTGCCTCCCCAATTTTCGACTTTCACCTTAATTCCTTCATCCCTTAATTTTTTAATATTAGAGTGCTGGCTCGTTGCATAGTGAGCATCAACAATAACCTTGACATCAATATCCCGTTTTTTCGCTTTTATAAGGCTTTTTAAAATATCCCTGCTGGTAAGGTAAAACATTGGAATATAAATGAATTTTTCTGCATTTTTTATGAGAGGAAGTATTCCTGATTTAACAATCTCAGGATTAGGAGAAAAATAGACAGATACATCTGAATTATCAGGCAATTTAACACCTCTCTTAAAAATCACCTTTTTATCTTTGTGAAATTTTTCCTGTACATACATTTGCTCAAATTCTTCTGTGTAAAGACTTGCGATTGGTTTAGAGCGTATGATTGCAGAAATATTAGCATTATAACCGCCTGTGCCTGATGAACTTATGTTGGTTGAACCTGTCCAGACTAATTTCTGGTCTATAATAAAAAATTTATTGTGTATTAGAGTTCCGTTATAATAAATTCTTCCTTCTGCTACATATTTTTTTCGCAGTCTTTTATCTGTTAAATAATCGGTTTTACAGTTAGGAATCTGGTTCATTGTATCTTTTGTTCCTCTGTAAAAATTAAATCCCCACGGGGTCATATCAGTAACCCATCTTATTTTTATGCCTCTTGCTATCGCTCTTTTTATTGCTTCAACTAACTCCTGTTGATGGGAAAAACCAAAAACAGCAAAATCAATGCTTTTTTGAGCATTATTAATTTCTTTTATAAGCGCCTGAACTGCTGCTGTTCTGCAAAAATCAGCAGGAACTTTATAATCCATTGGATCAATAAAATAGAGTTCAATATTTTCAGTTTTTGCATCAGGAACTGGTTTTTCAGGAATAATATTTTGTGGCTGAGGCTTTTTTACATGTTTATAAGCTCGTTGTTCATTATGGTCAACTTTATATTCCCGTTTTTTATTTTTGCAATATTCGCACGGTTTAGCATCTTTAGGCAGGTCTTTTTTCTCCACAAGCTCGTAATCTTTTGTCTGTATGCCATATTTGCAGTCAGGTTTATGGTATTTATGATTTTTAAGGTTTAAAATAATTAATTCTCTGTCTTTAACCTGCTCTTTAACATTCTCAATTAATTGATTATCGTATTCATATCGGTTACTTCTTCTGTATGGAACTGCTAACCCCTCTGATATAAGCGAATCCTGCACTAACTCATCATTTAAAAATAACAGGGCATAGTTTTTTCGCTTATCAGTAAATTTAACCTTAACCGGTTTGTTTAAAATCTTTTTTTTGAGAAATTCTTTAGCAAGATAACCCAATTCCAGAACTTCCTGCTGTGTCAGGTCGTAATCCCTTATCTGCCTGCGAAGTTTATAATCAGCTTTAGATTCAAAGGCTACAATATCTGATAATCCTTTTCTCTCCTGTTTTTCGGGAATGCCATTATTATTAAAATCGATATAAACTGTATCTCCGTCCTGAATTTTTAAAACAGTGTATTCAGCAATATTTTTTTTAAATACAAAAAATATAGTGCTGGAAACTATTAACAATATTGCGATTAAAGATACTTTTTTAAATTTATTCATTTTTTCATCTTATCATTTCAAAAAGGCATTTATAAAATTCATATAATAGAAAAGAGAAGAATACAAAAGTTATAAAAACTCTTTATAAAATAAT
>CAYZIV010000230.1:1701-3230 GCA_964478475.1 uncultured Gammaproteobacteria bacterium
TTAATATTTGAATGAAATCGAAAATATTAAGCTGTTAAACTAAAGCTAATTATGTATTTTTATTTATTTTTACAATGGCTAAAACTTAATATTAACTGTTTTCATTATAAAATAAGACAAAGAAAAAAAGTGAGGAATTAATATACAATGATAACAGGTGAAATTAGATCAAAAGTTGACAGATTATGGACAGCGTTCTGGAGCGGGGGAATCTCCAACCCTCTCACGGTGATTGAACAAATATCCTACCTGTTATTCATAAAAAGACTTGATGATATCCATATAGCGAGAGAAAAAAGAGCCAATAGGCTGAACAAACCCATTGAAAACCCGGTATTTACACCTGAACAAAATGAACTTCGCTGGTCTGAGTTTAAAGACTATGACGCCTCAAAGATGTTTGAAACGTTGAGTCAAAAAGTGTTTCCTTTTATCAAGAATCTAAGTTCTGATAAAGAAAACTCTTCTTATGCAAAGTATATGAAAGATGCGGTATTTATGGTTCCAACACCGGGACTGCTGGTTCAGGCGGTGGAAATGATAAGCGATATTCCGATGGATGACAGGGATACCAAGGGCGATCTTTACGAATATATGTTATCTAAACTCCAAACAGCAGGGCAAAACGGACAATTCAGAACCCCTCACCATATAAGGAAGCTGATGGTGGAGATGACAAACCCCAACCCTAAAGACATAATATGCGACCCGGCATGCGGAACAGCAGGTTTTCTGGTGTTGGCAGGGGAGTATTTGCGGGAAACCCATCCTGAAGTTCTTACAACAGAGGAACTGAAACATCATTTTCATAATAAAATGTTTAACGGGTTTGATTTCGACCATACAATGCTGCGTATAAGCTGTATGAATATGCTTATGCACGGTGTTGAATACCCGAATATTGATTATAAAGATTCATTGTCAGAAATTAATGCTATAGATGAGGATGTTTATACACTAATCCTTGCAAATCCGCCTTTTAAAGGCTCGATAGATAAAACTTCAATTGCTAAAAACCTGTTAAGCGAAGTGCATACAACAAAAACCGAACTTTTATTCCCGATGCTTATGTTAAGACTTTTAAAAGCAGGCGGAAGATGTGCAGTAATTGTCCCTGACGGTGTATTATTCGGAGCGTCTAATGCCCATAAGAAAGTAAGGCAGACTCTTGTGGACAACCACAAGCTCGAAGCTGTTATATCAATGCCTTCAGGTGTGTTTAAACCTTATGCCGGGGTATCAACAGGAGTATTGATATTCACAAAAACTAACTCCGGCGGAACGGATAAGGTATGGTTCTATGATATGAAAGCAGACGGGCTTAGCTTGGATGATAAAAGAACGGAACTCGACCCCACAAAGCACGAATGCAACAACATCCCGGATATAATCAAACGCTGGAAAAACCTGCAAGCTGAGGAATCAAGGCAAAGAACCGAGCAGTCTTTCTTTGTGCCAAGGCAGGAAATAGTAGATAACGGTTATGACCTGAGCATAAACCGTTATAAGGAAGTAATTTATGAAGAAGT
>CAYZIV010000231.1:0-3218 GCA_964478475.1 uncultured Gammaproteobacteria bacterium
AAAAGTCTTGAAAAAAGAAACAAGTAACCTCTTAGAAATAACAAAAATCATTGTCTATAAGATAAAAGAACTCGATAAATACACAAGACAAACAGAACAGCTCTCTCAACCTGCCCTGAAACTTAGAAACGCTGTCTTGAACGCAAAAGAGCCGTACAGGATGGTGTTTAACGATATTCCCCTCTCTCTTGGGTTTAAGGGATATGAAAACTGCAATAACGAGTTTTTTAAGCTGTTAGACGATTCCCTGCTGGAGCTGGACAGCAACTATGCCTGGCTTTTAGCTGAAATTGAAACATTTTTGTCAGAGTCATTCAGTATTCAAACAGGGATATTGGGCAGAAAATCAATTGTTAAGCGAATTAAAGCCATAGAAGAGTTTATCTCAAATGATGAAATTAAAATATTTGCAAACAACGTAAAAATAGAAAACCTGCCCCATAACAGGTGGATTGAGCGATTGGCTACAGTGATTAACAAAAAGAATGTACCTAAAAACTGGTCTGATAATGATCTTGCTGATTTTAAACAAAAGATACTCGAAATTTCAGCCGAGATAAAACGTCTGGAAAACCTGACCAGCTCAAAAGACGAGCTGGAAGCGCTTATTGAGAGGATAAAAAACCTTCCGAAGATGAAAAGACACAGGTTATTCAACATCTTAAAGGAGAAAATTGCTTGAAAAAATTCAGGTATTCGGCATATTAGGGGGCAAACAAATAATTAAAGGGGTTTATAGATGAAAAACATTATTTCATCTGAAAATTTTAATATAAACGAGAAAGTTCAAGAGATAGCAGAATTTTTTAAAAAACATGTGGAAAAAGTTGGTGAAAAACAAGCGGTAAGAGATTTGCAAAAAGCAATGAACATGTTGAATAAAGGCAAAAAGGATTCTTTGATAGAAGAAAAACAGCCATTAAAAGAGGATGGAAACTTAGGAGAAAAAACTTATGCCTGTATTTCATATATATGCAAACACTATTCTGCAAGGCTAATAAACAAATTTATCAGAAGAGCCGCTATTAATAATATTATTTTTGATACTAAAAACGATAAAAGAACAAAAACCGAAAAAAAAGTAAAAATAATCTTTGAAAATTTAAAAACTGAAGAGGAAAAGATAAAATGAGCGAACAAATAATTGAAAAATATGTTTGGGTTTCAAATGGAGGTTGTGACGCTTGTGATGCATTAGGAGGCGAAGAATTTAAAAAAATTGAGGATATCCCTGATAAACCCCATCCTAACTGTAAATGTACTGTAAGGGAAGTTAACGGAGAAATTTGTGATTACTGTATAGATCAGCTTGATAAAATTCAAGAAACGGTTGGGGATGCAAATAGTTTACAAGCTGAAATTTCTGAAATGATGAGTAATTTAACGAATGCAATTATGACTAAAGCTGGACAAATTTATGAAAGTACGGGGCAATCGATTATAGATGAAGCAGCAACATGGGATAATGCGCTTGGTGATTTTGCAAGAAATTATAATGATATGGTGAAAGCTAATACAATAGGATCTGACAAATATTTTCATACAAAAGCAAATTGTGAAGCTACCCAAAGAGGTGCTATAGGTGAAATCACTGCAGAAGCTGTAAGTCTTCTTAGAGAAGTTGAAGAAGGAGCACGAAAAGTTATTTTTGATGGGGTCGACCTTATAGAACAAATAAAAGATGCTCAAGAAGATATGGAGGCAAATAAAGATGGAAGAGAAAAAGGTCGTCAAAATCCTGATGCAAAATGTGGTGATGTGATTGATAAATACCGTCCCAAATGGCTTCCCAATAAATATTAATCTTTTATTTTATTTATAATTAACACATGAGTACTTTTTTTAAAACTTTAATAAGATTATTTATTATCATCATAAAATTATTTTTATGTTTGGTTATAACTATTTTTGGATTATTTCGAGACTATATAATCCTTGCTATTCCTCATGAATTTAGTTGGCAAATACTGTTTTATTTATTTTTTGCAGTTATTGCAATAAGCGGAATCTGGGTAATATTGTTCAAAAAAACAAAAAAAATTACTAAATTAATATTTCTGGGTTTATTTATAACGTATTTTTTGTCACCTAAATTTTTACCTTCTGTTATGAAAACTTTTCAAGTGGATAGCTGTCTTTCAGGTGGGATATGTACTGAAGGTTTAGAAATAAATACCGAACACGGAAGAATAGAAATCAACAGGGAAAATTGCCTGAAATACAACTGGCAATGGAATGAAAATAGGAAATGGTGTGATGTAAGAGGTAAAAACAATAATTGATATGTAATGCAAAGGGGAGTTAGATTATGAAAGAATATCACGTTTTAAGCCTCTCAGGGGGTAAGGACAGCACAGCTTTAGCGTTTTTTATCAGGGACAATATGCCTGAAGTTCACGAAAAAATTGAATATATTTTCTGTGATACAGAATGCGAACTTCCTGAAACCTACGAATATCTCGATAAAATTGAAGTATTCTTCGATAAACCCATTACAAGACTAAAACCGTATATGAGCTTTGATAACCTGTATGAGTTTTACAAGTTTCTTCCATCGCCAATGCGCAGGTGGTGCACCATCGAGATGAAAACCAAAATCTTCAGAAAATATGTCTATGAAAAACTGGGGAAAGATAACGATGGAGTTTTGAACCTATATATTGGCATCAGGGGCGATGAAGGGCACAGAAATACTAACATTGATAACGGAACAGGGATTGTAACTCATTTTCCCTTTAAAGACCACGGAGTAATAAAAAAAGATGTTGAAAAAATTCTTATAGGCGGTGGAATAGGCTATCCCGATTATTACAAATGGAGAAGCCGCTCAGGATGCTATTTTTGCTTTTTTCAAAGAAAAATTGAGTGGATAGGACTTTATGAAAACCATCCTGATTTATTTAAAAAAGCTATGGATTTTGAAGAAAAAAGCGGCAAAAATTTTAACTGGTGTCAAAGCGGACCTTTAGCTGATTTGGTTCAACCTGAATCAATCAAAAAAATCAAAGCCGGTTATGAAGAGAGGGTAAAAAAGAATAAAGCTAAAATACCTGCCAATTCATTGTTTGATACTGATGAGGATAGCGGAAATAACTGTATCTTATGTCATATTTAATTGCCGAACCTGCAGCTGTAATCCTGCATATCTATGTAACCATCGTGGTCATTGTCAATGCCATCGAAACAGGAACTACCACTGTCAGGACCTTCTGCTCTCG
>CAYZIV010000232.1:0-3216 GCA_964478475.1 uncultured Gammaproteobacteria bacterium
TCCCCTGTGCCTAAATTAAACATAGGCTCAATAGCTATGGTCATTCCTGATTTTAATATCGGTCCCGGGGTTCCTGGTCGGAAATTGTATACAAACGGGTCTTCATGCATGTTCCTGCCAACTCCATGCCCGCCGTACGTTTTTACTATGCCATATCCGTTTTCATTTGCCACATCCTCAATGGCTCCTGAAACTTTATCATAAAGCGCATTTCCTGCAATCATTTGGTTTATAGCAGCATGAAGAGCTTGATCTGTAACTTCAAGGAGTTTTTTTAACTCATCGCTTATTTCACCTACTGGTAATGTATAGGCGCAGTCACCGACTAATCCTTTGTAAACCGCGCCTATATCTACGCTTATAATATCACCTTCTTGTAAAACTACATCCTTGCTCGGTATTCCGTGAACTACTTGTTCATTAACTGAAGCGCATATTGTTCCCGGAAATCCGTGATATCCTTTGAATGCAGGTATGGCTTTATTGTTTCGGATAATTTTTTCTGCTGTTTCGTCCAGTTCAATGGTAGATATGCCTGGCTTGACCATTTCTTTGATTGTTTCATGGGCTTCAGACAGAATTTTACCAGCTGTTTTCATGAGATTGATTTCATATCTGGACTTTTTTGTAATCATATTTTTGCTTGAACTCCAAGTATTTCCATAATTTCATTGAATATTTCTTGTATTGCTTGGTTTCCGTTTATGTTTTTAATAAGTCCTTTGTCTGTATAGTATTTGATCAAAGGCTCAGTTTGTTCAAAGTATGTCTGAATTCTGTTTGTAGCTGTTTCTACATTATCATCAGCCCGCTGAATCAACTTGCCTCCGCATTTTGAGCAAACACCTTCTTCTTTTGGCGGTTTGAATTTTAAATTATATTTTTCGGAACAATTTTCGCAAGATCTTCTGTATGCCATTCTGTCGATGAGAATATTTTTATCGAGTTCTATGTTAAATACATAATCGATTTCTTCATTAATTTCCGAGAGAATTTTATCAAGGCCTTCAGCTTGTTCTGTGCTTCTTGGAAAACCATCGAGTATAAACCCGTTTTTAGTGTCAGGTCTGGATAATCTGTTTTTTATTATCTGGATAACAAGAGCTGCAGGAGCAAGTTTACCTTGATCCATATATTGTTGAGCTGTTTTGCCTTCTTCTGTTCCAGCGGCAATCTCTTCTCTGAGCATTCCACCTGTATCTATATGGGGAATATTAAGTGCTTCAGCAACTTTTTCTGCTTGTGTGCCTTTACCGCTACCTGGAGGTCCTAAAAAAATCAATCTTTTTTTCATTGCTTCAAAAATCCTTCATACTGTCTTGCTAACAAATGTGTTTTTATTTGATTAATAAAATCAAGGGCAACACCAACCATAATTATAAGCGCAGTTGCGCCCAGCCCCTGAAGGGGAGTCATTCGTGTAAAACTGGTGGCAAGTCCGGGAATTAATGCGATAAAACCAAGTCCCAACGCTCCTATAAAGGTTACCCGGGATAATATTTTATCCAAAGCATCTGCGGTTGGTTTTCCGGGTTTGATTCCAGGTATTGAACTGCCGTGTTTTTTTAAATTTTGCGCAATTTCTTTGGGTTGCATATTCGGCATTATAGATGCATAAAAGAATGTTAATGCCACTATTAAGAAGAAAAATATTATGTAATATATTATTCCTGCCGGATTTAGAACTACTTCTGTTAAAAATATAATCGTGGACCTTAAGAATCCTTCCGGAATATTTGCCTGTCCCAGAACTGTAAGAATTGTTGTCGGGAATAAGAGAATTGCTACGGCAAAAATTATCGGCATAACACCTCCGGGATTTAATTTGAAGGGAATGTGCGTGTTAACTCCGCCGTATACCTTATTTCCAACTTGTCTTCTTGCGTTTACAATCACTACTTTTCTCATTGATTCGTGCATTATAACTATTAAAAGCAGTGTTGCCAGGAATATCATCAGGAGTATAACCAGTGCCAGTTGCATTCCTGGTTGTCCGGCTATTAATTCACCTGTCCGCTCTGCATAAAAAGGAATTCCAGCAAGTATACCTATAAAAATAAGCAATGAGCCGCCATTTCCTATACCTCTTTCGGTTATGAGTTCAGCTAACCACATTATAAATACGGCGCCTGCGGCTAGAGTTAATACTGAGCCTAAAAAAGTCAGTGAAATTAAGCTGTCAACCTGAAGCGCTCCAATTCTCGATAAATAAGTCATAAGCACAAATGATTGGAAAAAAGCTAAAGCTGTAGTGAATATCCTAGTGTATTGAGATATTTTTCTTCTTCCTTCTTCTCCTTCTTCTTTTTGGAGTTTTTCAAGCGTTGGAATTGCTGCTGATAGGAGTTGCATAATAATAGATGCAGTAATGAACGGCCCTATTCCTAATGCAAAAATAGACACCCTTCCTAAAGCACCGCCGGAGAATAAATCTAGAAATCCTATAATGTTCCCGCCTGCTCCTGTTTCAATTATTTGTTTAAATACTTCTGAATCAATTCCAAATAAAGGAATATGGGCTCCAAATCTAAACAGAGCTATTATCATAAAAGTAAAGAGGAGCTTTTCTTTTAAGCCTGATACTTGCCACATTGAAGCAAGTTCATCAGCTGTCGGAACTCTCATTTTATTATTCATTTTTATCTCCTAGATTAAAATTGATGATTTTTCACGATATTAAATTATCCTACATAATTTAATTGTATCCACTAATTTTTTAGATTAAATAGTTTTAATAAAATTTTGAAAAAAAAGAACTTAATTCTGCAATTTACAAGAATGTAAAATTAAGTTGACTTTGTTTAATAGTTATAAGAGATTGCCGGTGAATTTATAATAAATGCATTTTTTCAAAAATTAAAATCACTAAATAACTTGAATCTCTAATTATAAAAAAATAAAATTTCTTAAAATCTATATAGAATTGTTAAAGGCAAAGCCTTTAACCACCTCTTAAGGGTGGCTGCGGGCGGGGATTTTAAGAAATTTTATTGAAAATTAATTTGCGACCCAAGTTAAATATTTTTATGAGGTTTGGGTATCAGGAGGTAAACTATTAAAAATATTGTCACGCCGATTGCTGCAAAGATTAGAAATAATAAAACTTCTTCAACACTCATAGCACTATTTCTCCTTTTTATAGATTTATGTTTATATAAAATATTTATTTTTCGTTAATTTTTCATCCTGAAAATTCACAATGTTTTATGCTCATAC
>CAYZIV010000233.1:0-3212 GCA_964478475.1 uncultured Gammaproteobacteria bacterium
GAGCTGGAAAGGCACCATATTTATAACGTCAGCGGGCTTGTAATCGCGTTTGTCTAAATCAAATTTACAGATTAAGGCTCAATAATTTCATAAATACCTTCAGCTCCGGGCAATGAAGCCTTAATAATATTAGAACAATTCTTTATTAAAGATTTAAAACTATCGCTGGCATTTGAAACCAAACCAAAAAAGTATCCTTTATTAGCATTAGGATAATCGTTTTCTGCATCACCTGCAGCAAACACTTCTTTTGTTGAAAAACCGTGTTCTTTTCTCAAGTATTCCGTAGCTTTTCCTTTATCTGACTTTGCTGCAATTATTGCTACATCAATACTTCCATCATCATTTAACCTGGGAGTAGCAATATTTCTCATATCATTAGCAAGTTGAGGCGGAAAATATTTTTCAAGATTTTGCAAATTATTTTTATCAAAATTTTGAAAAATAACATCTGCTTCTATATTTTTTTCTTTTAACTTTTGTTCAATTATTGGTTTTGTTTTATCAAATACTCCTGGAGCCATCATATAATAAGCATTTAAAGGGCTTCCGTATACTTCATATTCAGATATTTTTGAACCGTTGAATTTTCTTTGTTTTTCAAGAATAAGTTTTTCATTTCCTTTAAATTCATCAAACATGTTATCTTTTGCGATATCTAACATAAATTTTTTGATTTCATCTTTATTAAAGTTTTTTGCCAAATTATCAGACCAAGATTTTATTTCTTCTAAATTTCCATTTTTGTTTTTATATATATTTATACCGTTATTCCCTACATAATAATCAGGCATTTTTAATGTTCCATCATCAATTAGCGGTTGAACTTTTTTTAAAGGCCGAGCAGAAGAATAGATCAGAATTTTATCATTTTCGCTGGAAAATTTAATAACTTTATCACGAATCTTCTGATTTCCTTCAAGTAACGTGTCGTCCAAGTCATAAACACACATTTTCAGTTGCGCTTTATCCTCATCTTTCATAAGACCTTTAAAAGAAACATAATCCGCATTTGAAACTACAGGAGTATATTTTTTGTGTGTATTTACCTGTATAGATTGATGTTGTATTTGTGTAGGTATGTTTGTAATATTAGTAATTTTCATGTTTTTGCTTATTAAAATTTATCTATTTATATAAACCGTATAAAAAAAATTTTACACGGCTACGAGAAAAATTTAAAAAATGCAGCCCATGAAATAATTTCATGGGCTGCATTTTTTAATAAAAGTTTTTAACGAACAGCTTCGGCTAAAGCAATCCCTTCTTCTTTAAGATCAGCTTCCACCATTATTTTCACAAGTTCTTTGAAGCTTGTTTTTGCTTCCCAACCGAATTTTTCTTTCGCTTTTGAAGCATCACCCAAAAGCAGATCAACTTCCGCTGGTCGCATATATCTTTGATCTATTTCTACATATTTATTCCAATCTAAATTTACCAAAGCAAAAGCTTCCTCAAGAAATTCTCTTACTGAATAAGTCTTTCCTGTTGCAATAACGTAATCATCAGGTTCCGGTTGCTGCATCATCATCCACATAGCTTCCACGTAGTCTTTTGCATAACCCCAGTCACGCTTTGCATCAAGGTTTCCAAGATAAAGTTTATCCTGTTTTCCGGCAACAATCTTAGCGAGGGCCTTTGTGATTTTCTTGGTAACAAACGTCTCGCCCCGTCTTGGAGACTCGTGGTTGAACAAAATCCCGTTACAGTTAAACATATCATAACTTTCGCGGTAATTAACCGTGATCCAGTATCCGTATATCTTCGCAACAGCGTACGGGCTTCGCGGATAAAAAGGTGTGGTTTCTTTTTGCGGGACTTCCTGCACTTTTCCGTACAGTTCACTGGATGATGCCTGATAAAATTTTGTTTTTATCTGCGTGTCTTTAATTGCGTCAAGTAACCTTAAAGTTCCCAGCCCTGTTATATCTCCCGTGTATTCAGGAGTTTCAAAACTCACTCTAACATGACTTTGTGCCCCTAGGTTATATATTTCATCAGGATGCACTTTTTCGAGCAATCTTGACAAATTTGAAGAATCAGATAAATCGCCGTAATGCAGAAATAATCTTGTATCATCAACATGAAAATCCTGATATAAATGGTCTATCCTACCAGTATTAAACGAACTTGACCTTCTTATAATGCCGTGAACCTCATACCCTTTGTCCAAAAGCAATTCCGCAAGATAAGAACCATCTTGCCCTGTTATGCCAGTTATTAATGCCTTTTTAGTCATTCAAACCTCTATAATTAACTTGTACTGCTAATATTTAAAATTTTAACACAACATAAATATTAAAAAAATAAAGGCTTAAATTTAATTAACCTGAGTTGCGAATTAATTTTTAATGAAATTTCATTAACTTATCATTGCTTTTCGTCTGATTCGCGACTCGAGTTAATTAATAATTGTTCAAAAGTTTTAATTTTCTTTTTATAAGTCTATTAGCTCTATTAACAGCATCTAATTCATTTTCATAAAATTCAAAATATTTGTCTAAATTAAGTAAATAAAAAATACCTAAAACATCAGGCTTTATTCCACACACAGCTATAGTCCCATTAAAGCGATTACAATATCTTCGAGTAAATAAAAGATTTTCAATGAATAAATTATTTAAACTAATATTTTGATTTAAGTTAATTATAATATTTTTAGCTCCAAATTTAATCATTTTGATTATAGCTCTATTAATAAGCAAACAATATTCTGGTCTAAATTCTTCAACTTGAATGGTTATAACAACTCCACTTTCAAACTTTTTAACATCAAATATCATAATCTATCCCTTAGAAAAATGAACACTATCCCTTGATAAAAAATAAATTCCGATTTTGCTCAATTAAATTCTTTAAATTATTTGAACAAGAACCGGAATTTATTGAGTAGTAACAACGATACGTTATTGTTTTTGTAAACAGAGAGAAATATCTTATAGTCAATTTTTGTCTAATTAAGAAATTTTCTCTCGCTCCCTTGCGATGTATTCCTGATGAATTTATTCTGTGTTTTGAACTAAAGAAAGGGGACATTGGCCCCCTTTCAATAAGTTTAGTTTCTCTTATACAAGGCTTAATGCAATAGACGGTGCCTGATTTGCCTGAGCCAATAATGTTGCTGAAGCTTGCTGCAGTATTTGATCTTTTGTCAAACTTGCCGCTTCATCAGCTACATCAACGTCTCTGATTCTAGATTCAGATGCTGACAT
>CAYZIV010000234.1:0-3196 GCA_964478475.1 uncultured Gammaproteobacteria bacterium
AACTGTATCTAATACTTTTGCAACTACTCCAACTTTATCTAATGGAATTTGCATTTTAACAGTTTTTTCGTTTTTACTTCCGTTTAATGCGTTACCTATTTCAAAATTTTGTGAATTTTCTGTTTCGTCTTTTTTATTTCCTCCGAAGATACTGCCAACGATTCCGCCAATTTTACCAAGAAGTCCGCCGTCTTTGCTTCCGCCAAGAATACCACCAAGAAGCCCACTACCGCTTCCACCAAGAAAACTACCTATTGTTCCTATTAATGCTCCTATTGCCATAATATCTCCTCCAATTACCCTTTATTTTAATTATCCTAGATGCTGTATTATTATAAAAACAATCAACCTATTTTAATTTACCTCGGGTATATACCTTGTAAATATAAATCTTAATATTTCTTAATGTTTTCGGATTTCAAGTAATCCTGTAATTCTTTTGAGTCAAGAGATTTCAGGTTAAAATAAAATATAAATGTTTTTTATAATATTCATCTCATTGTTGAATACAAAATAGAATTTAAACTAATAAATATAAAATTTTTTTAAAATAGGACTCGTTTTGGTATAATTAGTTAGCTTCGTAAAAAACGGTGTATAAATTATAATGAAAGTTTTAGTAATAGGTTCAGGCGCAAAAACGCATTCTCTGGTGTGGAAGCTGACTCAAAGCAAGCGGGTAAGCAGTATTTTTTGCACGTTAGATAATCCGGGGATTAAAAAATTAGCTGAAATCGTTGATATAAGAGAAAACGAGGCTGATAAGCTTTATAATTTTATAAAAGAAAACCAAATTGATTTAACAGTAATTGAATCTTTAACCACCGGAGTGACAGGACTTGCTGATACGCTGAGAAAAAAAGGTTTCAATGTATTTGGAGCAGGAGAAAGTTCAAGTAAAATTCAATATTCAAAAGGTTTTGCAAAAAAATTCATGTATAAATATAAAATCCCTACTCCTCAATTTGGGGTTTTTGATAAAGAAAATCAAGCCGTTGAACATGCAAGAAAGGCAAAATATCCGCAAGTTATAAAATTTGATTCGAGAATACCGGGAACCGGCACTATTATTTGTGAATCTTTTAATGAAGCTAAAAATGCTATTTCTTTTTGTTTAAAGAACCTGTATAAACCGATTGTTCTTGAAAATTATATTCCAGGCAGGAAAATATCTTTTCAGGTGGTAACTGACGGATATGATGCTGTTCCGCTGCCTGTTTCATACGTTTATGAAAAATCAGAAGAAGGCGAACGGGGCTTTAACACTGAAGGAATGGGTGCTTATTCTCCTGTTTTATCAGTGGACAAAGAATTAGAGTCAAAAATAGGATCAAGAATCTTTTTCCCTTTAATTGACGGGTTAAATGCTGAAAAAATGGGGTTTGCCGGCGTTTTGAGCGCAAATATTATAATTGACGAAAAAAACAATCCGTATTTATCCGGAATAAATGTTAGTTTAGGCGATCCGGAAGCTCAAACTATAATCCCTATCTTGAATGAAGATTTGTTTGAAATTATGATGTCCTGTTCAATAGGTGCCTTGGGGGATACTTATGAACTATTTAATACAGAAGAAAGTCATTCTGTCTGTGTTACATTAGCTGCGGAAGGCTATCCGGGCGAATACAAGAAAGGGGCTGTCATTGAAGGATTGGAAGATATTGTTGATGATAATACATTTGTATTTCATTCCGGAACTAAAAAAAATATTTACAGCGAGATTGTAACAGATGGAGGAAGGGTCTTAAGCATTGTTTCAAAAGGGTCTACTCTAAGCAGAGCAAGAGATTTGGTGTATGAATCAGTTAAATTAATTCATTTTCAAGGCATGAAGTACAGAAAAGACATTGCTCGCGATAAAGTTTTAAACAGCATAAAAGACTACTAAGACTAAACAATATCCCCTTTTAAACACCATATAGACGCTTCTTTAATATTTACATTAACAAGAGATCCTATTAGATCCTGAGAGCCTTTAAAATGGACTATTTTGTTGGTAGAAGTCCTGCCATTCAGGACAATATCTCCATTTTGTTCGTTAAAACCTTCTGCCATAACCTCAAAAGTTTTCCCAATACACCTTTCATTAGATTTTTTAGTGGTTTCGCGGACTTTTTTGTTTAAAATGTTTAGGCGTCTTTTTCTTTCTTCCTGAGGAACTTGATCCTTCCAAACAGCCGCTGGAGTCTGTTTTCTTGGCGAATATGCAGCTGTATTGCAATGATCAAAAATAACTTCGTCAATTATAGACATCGTTTCATAGAACTGTTCTTCTTTTTCACCTGGAAATCCAGCTATAAAGTCTGAAGTTAGGCCGACACCGGGGATTTCTTTTCTAATTTTTGCGACAAGATTTAGGTAATCTTCCCGGGAATACGGTCGCTTCATTCGTTTTAGGACTTCTGTGCTGCCGGATTGCATTGGAATATGAAAATATTTGCAAACTTTTTCTGTATCCCTAACTGTATAAATTAATTCGTCTGTTATATCCGCCGGATGTGAAGTTACAAAACCTATACGGTATATTGAATTAATTTTATTAAGCTCTTTTAATAGGTTTGATAGATTTATATCTTCGTTATCAAGGTCATTTCCGTATGAATCTACTGTCTGACCAAGTAAAATTATCTCCTTATAACCTTCTGAAGCTATTTCTAAAGCTTCTTTGATTATTGCGTCAGGATTTCGGCTTTTTTGCCTGCCTCTTACATAAGGAACAACACAATAGGTGCAAAAATAGTCACAGCCTTCTATAATAGGAAGCCATGCTGATAAACCCTTCTTTCTGCTTGGTTTAAATTCACTCTCTAGCCCGCAATTGTCTTTAAATATTGAGCAAACCCTTTTTTTGTTATTCAAATCATCTATTAATTTAGGGAGTTCGCTTATGTTATGTGTTCCAAACACAAGGTCCACCTGAGGAGCACGGGTAAAAATCTTCTCTTTTTGCTGTTGAGCGATACATCCGCATACAGCAATTTTTATTTCAGGATTTTTTTTCTTATATTTTTTCCAAATGCCAAGATGGCTAAACGCTTTGTTTTCCGACATTGCACGAATATTACACGTGTTCATTATCAATAAACTTGCTTCTTCAGGTTTTTCTGTCGGTTGATAGCCCAATGACTCGAGAATCCCAGAAATTTTTTCGGAATCTGACTTATTCATCTGTCATCCCAGTGTTTCTATAAAAAAT
>CAYZIV010000235.1:0-3192 GCA_964478475.1 uncultured Gammaproteobacteria bacterium
ATTTCTTGATTTAATTAAGTTTGGGCAAAATAAGTATGCAAATATAGGTAACAAAGAGCTTAAAGACGAGATAAAAGATGGTAAAGTGTCCTTACACCTGGATGAAGCAACAAAAATCTACGAAGTAATTGATTCCAGGGTGAATAAAAATAACAAAGGAAGCGTTGTTGAAATGTTTACAGGGCTTTTTTCTGCTAAAAGCCGCGTGCATCCATTAGTTCTGGGTGACTCGTTTGGAACTAACAAAGGCACTGTTAAAGACGACGAGCACGCAATGAAAGCAGCCGCTAAATTGCTAGGAACTCCTATAGCTATTGAGGCAAGAGAGCATAAAGAGATAGAAAACGGTATAAATCCAAATAGAAAAACTGTTAATACTGCCGCAATGTACAAACTCAGCTCTTATGAGGAAAGTCTTAAATTTTTAAACACTCTAGCGGAAGTCGTGCGGGAAGTTAATGCCCGCTCCAAATAACGCAAAGTCATATTTTACGGGGTCTTTTGGGTCAAATTCTTTCAGTTTTTCGGTAATTTCTTCTGCTTTTTTCCAGTCGGCGGCTTTTCGCTCAGATAATCCCCACGCTGTTGATACCCTTGCTACATGCACATCAACCGGTATTATCAGCTTGCTTGGGGGAATTCTCTGCCATATTCCGAGGTCTACAGGTTTTTTTCTTATCATCCACTTAAGAAATAAATTGAGCCGTTTGCATGCGCTGCCGTTTTCGGGACTAGGAATTAGATGAGCAAAGCTTTTTAGGCATATATCACCGCATGGAATCTGTTTCCGCAGTAAATTTACAAAGTTTATCAGGGCGTTTTTTATGTTTTGATCTTTTGGGTTAAACCCTTGTAAAAATGCATCTTCTAGTGAATCAAACTTTTTATATGTCGCACTGAGGCAGTAAATTAGGTTTAAAATGTCCTGTTCTCCGGTAAATCTGTAGCAAAATCCTTTAAAAAATTCCACATCCCTGTCAATGTCGAAATTTATAATAAATTCATACGGGTTTTCATTAAGGATTTCATGTATAGAGGACAGGTTTTCGATGATTTTTTTTCTGCTTCCATAAGCAAATGCTGAAGAAATAAACCCTGAAATTTCTATATCTTGCTTCTTTGTGTAGCGATGAGGAAATTGAACAGGGTCATCCTTAATAAAATCAGGGGTTTCAAACTGTTCAACAAGATCATCAAGGTATTTTTTACTTACGGGCATAAATTCATTTCAACGAGTTTTTCTGCAATCCTTACAGTATTAAGGGCTGCGCCGATTCTTAAATTGTCGCCAACAACCCACATTGCCAGTCCGTTATTGAAAACAGGTTCTTTTCTTATCCTGCCCACATAAACAGGATCTTTTCCCGCAGCCTGCACCGGTGTTGGGAATTGTGAATTTGCAGGGTCGTCAAGAACCTCAACACCATAAGCTGATGATAATAGTTCCCGCGCTTTTTGAGGCGTAACTTCTTTTTCAAACTCAATGCTTACCGCTTCGCTATGGCTGATATAAACAGGCACTCTAACCGCCGTGCAAGAGATTTTTACGTCTTGGGAAAGATGAAGTATCTTCCTGGTCTCGTTTACAACTTTCATTTCCTCTTTTGTGTAGTCATTTTCTGTAAAATCGTCAATTTGAGGAATCAAATTAAAAGCAATCGGATGATTTTTGAACTTTTTATATTCGTATTTTTCTTTTGCAAGCTCAGCCTTTGTCCCTTCTGTGAGGTCATCTATCGCTTCTTTTCCTCCGCCGCTTACGGATTGATAAGTGCTTACTATAATTTTTTTAATTATTCCGTAGTCATGAAGAGGTTTTAGCGGAAGCATCAACTGAGAAGTCGAACAGTTAGGGTTTGCAACGATTCCTTTGTTTTTTTTCAAGTCTTCATCATTGACCCCTGCTATAATAAGCGGAACTTCCTCATCCATTCTGAATGCGCTGGAATTATCCACAAGAACCGCTCCTCTTTTTACTATTTCATCGGCGAAAGTTTTGCTGGTTCCGCCGCCTGCTGATGCTAATACAATATTTAAACCGTCAAACGCTTCAGGCTTAGCTTCTTCGATGATGTATGTTTTGTTTTTGAATTTAATTTCTTTGCCTGCGCTTCGTGAACTGGCTAAAAATTTAATATTTTCAAACGGAAAATCTCTTTCTTCAAGAATTTTTAAGATTTCCTGACCTACAACGCCGGATGCTCCAAGTATTCCCATGTTTGGTTTTTTCATTTTCGCTGCCTTTCTTGAATCTATAAAATATTATCCAGTCCGTATACAAAATCGTTATTAGCTGTAATATGCCTTATAGCAAGAATCACCCCTGGCATGAAGCTGGTTCTGTCAAAAGAATCGTGCCTGATGGTTAATGCTTGTCCCGGGGCGCCTAAAATAACTTCCTGGTGGGCAATAAATCCCGGAAGTCTTACGCTGTGAATGTGAATATTGGATTTGGTGACTCCGCCTCTTGATCCTTGAATTGTTTCCGTTTCCGGGCAGTTGTCTTCTCCGAACATTTCTCTTTCTTCGGTCATTAACTCGGCTGTTTTTATTGCTGTACCTGAAGGAGCGTCTTTTTTGTTATTATGGTGAAGTTCGATAATTTCAGCGTTACTGAAGTATTTTGAGGCTTTTTGAGAAAACATCATCATAAGAACTGCGCCAACTGCAAAATTAGGAGCAATCAAACATCCGATTCCTTTTTGTTTAGATAAATTGTTTAGTTCTTTTATTTGATCTTCCGTGAGTCCTGTAGTTCCTATAACCGCTCGCACATTGTTTTCCAGTATTAATTTTGTGTTTTTATAAACTAATTCCGGGTTTGTAAAGTCAACCACAACATCAATTTCTTTTTCCAAGAGAGCTTTTTCCAGAGAATCTTCTATTAAAACTCCGCAGGGTTTGTTTTCCGCAATATTACCTATGTCTTTTCCTGTATTTGCGATATCTATAGCAGATACAAGCGTTAAATCATTTTCTGCCTGAACTGCTTTTATGACAGCCTGTCCCATTTTTCCGCAAGCGCCGTTTACTGCTACATTTATGTTTTTTTGCATTTTTTTAATCCCATTAACCTGTTAACTTATATTTAAAATTATCTCATATAAATGTTTTAAGCAAACCGAGAGGTGGCTGGAAGTTAAGTTTTTAAAAATTTTTATTGATTTTATGACAAAAAAATATCAAAATGGG
>CAYZIV010000236.1:0-3169 GCA_964478475.1 uncultured Gammaproteobacteria bacterium
TGCTCGCGCTAAATAAGATAACTAATGAAGTCCAATTCGTTTTTGACAGCTCAAAAAATACACAGAACGGCGAAACGAAAAAATTGTCATTCCTAACTGATTGTTTTGATAATATTAGTTTTCTATTATTACCTAATGCGTGGAATAAATCATCACTCAAAAACTCACTTAAAAAAGCAGCTGAAGGACTAAAAAAATTAATATTCGAAGATAATAAATTGTATCTTGAATCTGATGAGGGCTCAAGAACGAAGCTTAACACCCCTATATTCCAGTCTAATGGGGTTAGCAGCGATAATTTTGATCACGCTATAGTAGAAAAAGACAACGACAATGCAACCATTGCTTTTGAAGATCTTTTAAACGGCGGAGATAAAGATTTTGATGATTTAGTTTTTAAAGTAAAAATTGATCCTGCCGAATGAATTCTATGATTTCTTAGAAACTGTCTTACTAAGGAAAATCATTAAAAATTTTTAAAATCTCTATAAAAAGGGGCTGTTGAATCGACAGTTCCTTTTAACTTTAATTAATCTAAATCTCTAAACCGCTGTAATCATTGTTTTGGCTGAATCAAAATTCCTCAAAATCTATATGGAATTGTTAAAGGCGAAGCAGGAGTGAAGCTCTGGAGTGGCGGGCTTTGCCCGACAGCAGAGAGCTGAACTCATTTTAAAGGCGAAGCCTTTAACCACCTCTTAAGGGTGGCTGTGGGTGGGGATTTTGAGAAATTTTAATTTTTTATAACCAGAGATTCAAGTTAATTATTATAAAAACCGTAGTCTAAAATCTTATCTATTTTTTCAGAGGCGATAATTTCATCTATTATATTTTTCAGCTCATCCAGCTTGTCATTGTCATAATTTTGAAAATGAGAAACAGCTTCCGGAAGGTTTATTTCATCAGTTTTATTGAGTGTTTTGAAATTATTATTTATTTCAACAAATTCTCGATAAACTTCCGGATAAACTATTAAATTTTTAAATCCGGAAGGTTTTTTTAAATAATAAAAACTTGCTTTATCAAGTTTTTCAATAAGCTCAATTATAAAATTTATTTCTCTAAAATAATCAGCATTATCTTGCTCTGATAGCTCTTTCATAACATTTCCGCTAATTTTTTTAGGTTCATCTTTAAATCTATGATAAAGAAAAGCGCCCCATAAAATACACCCAAGATAAATAGCAACTCTGTTTTTTATAAACGGGGAAACCTGAACATAAAGCTTTTGAAACTCAAATTTTCTTTGATGCGGTTGCTTAATAGCAGCAATTTGATCAATAAATAACAAAACTTCTTCGGGAATATGAGCTGAAAATTGAGAATACCCAGGATCAAAAGGGACATTATCATTAATTTGCATATATTAACTAACCTTTACTTCCAAGTACTGCTATAATTTTTGATAATATGAATAAACGATGAATTAATAATCCTACGGGAATTATACTAAGAATAGACTATAAATAAAAATGAAGTTTTAAATGAATGTTGCCGGATACATAATTTCATACAAAGAAGAACATGAAGCTCGTGAACTTGAAAATAAGCTTCAGGGTGAAAAAATAGAGATTTTTTGCAAAAAAAACGGTCTTAATCTTTTGAAATACTATACAGAACCGGAAGATAGCAGGCCTGATTATCGTCCTGAGCTTATAAAATTGTTAAACAAAACCTCGGGAAACAAAATTTCAGCTCTAGTGGTTTATGAATTCAGCAGGCTCGCACAGGAAGAAGATATAAGAAACTGGATAACAACTGAATTTAAGAAAAAAGGGATGCAGATATACTCTGTAACAGAAACATCAATGGAATTCGAGGCAAAAGCCTCCGAAAAAAAGACAATTTCAATTAAACAGCGGGTAAGAGATTTGCCGTCACTGCCGGAAGTTGTGACAAAAGTTACAGAGTTAATTCAAAACCCAAATTCTTCAGCAGCAGAAATGGGAAAAATCATATCTCAGGATTCAGGGCTAACTTCACGGGTCTTGAGGCTTGTGAATTCTGCTTATTACGGATTTCCAAAACAAATAAGCTCAATACAACATGCCATAATGATTCTCGGATTTACTACAATAAAAGGGCTGGTTTTATCATCGAGTATTTTCAAGATTTTTTCACCCAAACACAACCTTATAAATGGTCTTGATTATAAAAAATTCTGGAAACATTCACTTTTAACTGCAGTTGCTTCAAAAACAATTTACAAAAAACTGTTTTTTGAAGAAGACGAGAACATTTTCAGCGCAGCGATTCTGCATGATATAGGAAAACTTATTCTGGACCAGCATGATCACGACAATTACAATAATGCAATAGCGGAAATCAAAGATCCGCTATACATAAACCAGGTATTAGCGGCAGAACAAAAACACTGTGAAGTAACCCATCCACACATAGGAGCTTTTGTGGCGGAAAGTTGGAACCTGCCAGAAGTTTTGTCCGACGTAATTAAATATCACCACGACCCGTTAAAATCAGAAGATTACCAACGCATAACAATAGTTGTCTATCTGGGAAATCTAATTTCCCAACTTGTTTTAGATTCCGAAAATTTTGACATAAATGTTTTTGATGAGAATGTTCTGAATTATCTTGGGATAGATGAAGATGATTTATCAGAAATTTTTTCATCAATAAAAGAAGAAGGTTCAAATCTTGAAGACCTGGAATCTTTTTTCAAATAATTTTATGAAACTTTACTATAAAGCATGCTTAATTTTTTAAGTTTCTAAAATTTCAAAATCCCACCCACAGCCACCCAAGTGGAATGTTAAAGGCAAAGCCTTTAACAAATCTATATAGATTTTGAAATTATTTAATGATTCGGTTTAATAAATTTTCTTTATCGGAATTAAGCCCGTCTACTTTAATATTTTTTTCAGAAAAGAAATCGCTCAAAGTATCTACGCGAACAGAAAACCCTAAACCGTCACTGTTCATTAATATACTTTGATTTATGCCGATCAAACGGCCTTCTCTATCAACGAGTGCTCCTCCTGAGTTACCGGGATTAATAGGTGCATCTGTTTGAATAAAATTAGCTTTAGGCAATCCGCTGAAATTTCGTTTTGTATTACTTACGATTCCTAATGTTGCACTATCTGTTAAACCTCGAGGAGAACCCATGGCAATTGTCGTTTCTCCTTTTTCAAGAGGATTTTTTGAT
>CAYZIV010000237.1:0-3159 GCA_964478475.1 uncultured Gammaproteobacteria bacterium
GCCAACACCATTCGGGCTTTATGACCTTAATTTAGGAGTAGAAGTAATCAGGAAAATAGGTTTACCGTTTGGAATAATTATAAACCGTTCTTGTGAGAATGATAAGCTGATTGAGGATTATGCAAAAGCTGAAAATATTGAAATTTTAACAAAAATTCCCGATAACAGGAAGATTGCAGAGTGTTATTCGCAAGGTGAACTTGTTTTAAAACATTTGCCTGAATATAAAGAAGCATTTAATCCTCTTTTAAACGTAGTCAGGGAGGGATTATAGAAGTGAAAGAACTTGTAGTAATTAGCGGTAAAGGCGGAACCGGCAAAACAAGCATTGTTGCATCATTTTCAGCACTGGCAAAGAACCACGTGATGGTTGATTGTGATGTTGATGCTGCAGATATGCACTTGATTTTACACCCCGAAGTAGAGAAAATAGTTGAGTTTTATTCCGGCAAACAGGCAGAAATTCTTCCTGAATTATGTAAAAAATGCGGAAGATGTATTGAGCTATGCAAATTCGATGCAATTGAGACCCTGAAACAAGTTCAGGGTGACGTATATGTAGTTGATGAAATCAAGTGTGAAGGATGCGGAGTGTGTTATTTTAACTGTCCGCATAACGCTGTTAAGTTTGAGAAGGTGAAATCAGGTGAATGGTTTGAGTCCAACACAAGGTTCGGCAAATTAATCCACGCTAAGCTGGGTATAGCAGAAGAAAATTCCGGAAAACTGGTCTCTGAAATAAGAAACCACGCTCGGCTTGTCACTAAACAAAATAACAAAGAACTTATTAT
The DNA here is from genome assembly GCA_964478475.1 of uncultured Gammaproteobacteria bacterium. GTDB lineage: Bacteria > Cyanobacteriota > Vampirovibrionia > Gastranaerophilales > UBA9971 > CAYZIV01. Next base: position 792 of record CAYZIV010000237.1, read on the forward strand.
CACAGACGGCTCTCCCGGGATCGGTTGTCCTGTAATTGCTTCAATTTCAGGAGCTCATCTGGTATTAATTGTTACAGAACCGACAATGTCAGGGATTCACGACGCTAAGCGGGTATATGAGCTAACACAGCATTTTTCAATCCCTGCAAGTATTTGTATAAATAAATATGACTTAAATCTAGAGCTAACAAAGCAAATGGAAGAATTTTGCAAAGAAAAAAACATTGAAGTGTCAGGGAAAATTCCTTACAGCAGAGAGTTCACTGATGCTATGATAAAAGGGGTAAGCGTTGTTGAATATTCAAACAGCGAAACATCTGAAAAAATCAAAGATATGTGGAACACGATAAAAGGAAAAATATAAGAAATGGATTATATAGCTTTTAAGCCGATTGGCATCATTTATTCGCAACATGAAGAATCTGAAAAAACGCCTATACAACCTGTTTATGCAGAAGGTTGTGAAGGTAAAATTAAAGTTTATCAGGAATATGCGGAAGGTTTAAAAGATTTATCAGAGTTTTCACACATTTATTTACTTTATTACTTTAATCAAACCAAAGAAACTAAACTATTGGTAAAACCTTTTCTGGAAGACGTGCAAAGGGGTGTTTTTGCGACAAGAGCTCCTGTTAGACCAAATAAAATCGGTATAAGTATAGTTAAATTAAATAAAATTGAAAAAAATTATTTATATGTCGAAAACATTGATATTCTCAATAAAACACCATTACTTGATATAAAACCTTATACAGCTAAGTTTGATAACTTTGAGGTAATAAAATCAGGTTGGCAGGATAATATAGATGAAAATACAGCAAATGAAAAAGGTAAAAGAGAATATGCAAAATTTGATAAAGAATAAAATAGTGGTACTCTCAGGCAAAGGCGGTGTCGGCAAAAGCACAGTTGCTGCAAATATTGCTTTATCTCTTGCTCTAAAAGGATATAAAACAGGCTTGCTTGATGTTGATATTCACGGTCCAAGTATTCCAACTTTATTAGGGTTAGAAAAATCAAGGGCTCTGGGAAATGAAACAACGCTTTTTCCGTGCGACTACGGAGACGGACTTTTAAAAGTTATATCTATAGCGTTTTTGCTGGATAATGCAGATGATGCGATTATCTGGAGAGGACCAGCCAAAGCCGGCGTTATAAAACAGTTTATAGAGAATGTTGAATGGGGAGAGCTGGATTACCTTATAGTTGATTGTCCCCCGGGGACAGGAGACGAGCCATTGTCTGTTATTCAGCTTCTTGAGGATGTTACAGGAGCTGTTGTTGTGACGACCCCGCAGAAACTTGCTATTTCTGATGTTAGAAAATCAGTTAATTTCTGTGAAAAAGTAAATGTGCCTGTATTAGGCGTTATAGAAAACATGAGCGGGTTTGTTTGTCCTGAATGCAATAAAACCGTAGATATATTTAAGTCAGGTGGCGGAGAGCAAATGGCTCAAGAAATGAATATTCCTTTCCTGGGCAAAATTCCTCTGGACCCGGCTGTTGTTGAAGCAGGTGACAGTGGAAAACCTTTTGTTTATTTCTATTCAAAGACACAAACTGCAAAAATTATGGAAGAAATAATAGATAAACTAATACAGAAAAAAGGAGATTGAATGAAAGTCGGATTAATCAGATGCCTGCAAACAGAGGATATGTGTCCTTCCGTTACCTGTTTTAAATATATGCGGGAAAAAAAGGGCGCATTTGAAGGAATTGAAGAAGATATAGAAGTTATAGGAGTTAATACCTGCGGAGGTTGTCCAGGTAAAAAAGTTATGACAAGAGCTAAAAAAATGGTGCATCTTGGTGCAGATACAATAGTTCTTGGCTCCTGTTTTAAGCACGGCGCTCCTGTAGGTGTGCCCTGTCCGTATTTTGAAACAATTAAAGAAACACTGGCTAAAAGATTAAAAGATAAAAATGTTAAAATTATTGACTGGACACATTAATAAAAGTATAAAAGGAGAAAAATTATGAGAATTGCAATTCCAACTCATGGTGGAAAATTATGTTTGCATTTTGGTCATTGTGAGGTGTTTACGTTTATTGACGTTGATGAAGAAACAAAAACGATAACAGGCAAAGAAGAACTGGTTCCCCCACCGCATGCGCCGGGAGTTTTACCCCCTTGGGCAGCTGAACACGGCGCAAAAGTTATAATTGCAGGTGGAATGGGCTCAAGAGCTCAGCAGTTATTTAGCCAGCAAGGAATACAGGTTATAGTAGGGGCTAATGAATCTGACCCTGAAAAATTGGTTCTGGCATATTTAAACGGAACATTAAAAACAGGGGTCAATGCCTGTGATCATTAGGGAAAAACTATGAAACTTACAATTTTAACTGATAATAATGTTCTACAGAGCAA
>CAYZIV010000238.1:0-3147 GCA_964478475.1 uncultured Gammaproteobacteria bacterium
AAACAAATTATTCAGATAAAGAACTTTATACTTTATATTCAAATTACAAATAAAATCGCAAAAACCTTTTCAATAAAGAACTTTAGGGTAAAAACAATTAAAGCTTTTTTCAAAAAAGCCGACTTAATAAATATGGAGAATTAAAAAATTAAATAAAGAAGGGAAGTTGTAAATGGCAGTTGTGATTGATAATCCGGTAGGTAGACGAATGATAAGGCTCTCGATAGATGATATTTTGACAATTGTATCGATGTATCAGCAAAAATGTAATTGCAGAGATTTATCTTATGATGAAATAAGGCAAATATTAAAGTCATCAAATGTTTATTTGCCCGAAGACTTTAGTTAATTATGTTTTTTAGTTTGTTATTTTGAAGAAATATTTTATCAATAAATTAAGTATATTTTTAATGTTGAGCTGTTTTTTTTCAAATAGTGCATTTTCAGCTCCGGCAGCTCCTGCGCCTGAGTGCGTAATTATTGGCATTGTCGAAGATGTTTCGTCTCGAGACCATGTCTATTCTCCAAGAAGCTGGGCTGATTCCTGGAATTTGCCGAAATCAATAACGTATACAGATATAAATATAAAGATATTAGAAAGCAGTTTTTTAAATGAAGAAGATGTTTTACAATTTCCTGACTATAACTGTGGAGATATTGGAATAATTAAAAAATATCAATTGCCAAATAATCAAAAACGGCCTCCGATTAATTCTTGCATTAAAGCAATTACACAATATTCCGGCGATGAATTTAAAATTGGAAATTGGCTTAAAAGACTAAAAATATTAGACTCCAGAGAATGTGTCAATCGATAACAGATATTAATCAGGGAAATTTAGTCGTCTTGAATGTTGGTAAAAAGAAAATATTCAAGTCCTCTTGCAATAGAATCGGCTATTTTATCCTGAAATTTGGATTGAGTGATTAAACTGTATTCATCAGGATTAATCATAAATCCGATTTCCAGAAGCACAGAAAGAGCTTCATGTGGTCGTGTCAGGACAAAACTGCTCCAGAAAACTCCAAAATCTTTAAAATTCAAATCTTCTAAAAGAGCTGAATGGATAGTTTTTGTTAAGGGTAGAGCTTGGGAGTGATAATAATATGTGCTGGTTCCATGGTGTTTGTAGGGGTTTCTTCCGTCAGGAAGTGAGTTATTATGGATGCTCAATAAAATATCCGCATCGTTGTCTTTAGATATTTTTACTCGTTTATCAAGAGCCACGAATTGATCCGTTGTTCTTGTCATTACAACATTAGCGCCTTTTTTGTTCAATATTTTTTGAAGCTTGAGAGCTATTGCTAAATTAATCTCTTTTTCAGTAATTCCTGTAGGACCGACTGCTCCGTCCTCTTTGCCTCCATGACCGGGATCCAGGCAAATTGTAATGTTTTCAAACGGTTTGTCCGGATTTATCATAGGAGGTTTTTTTAACTCAAGCACGAGAGTGTCATCTTCATAATAATATTTATAGCCCCAAAGCTGTTTTGCATCTGCTTTTATGTCAAATTTTACAATATTGTTTGTTTCCTGGTACCACTTTAATTCTTTTAAGAATTTGTCTTTGTTTTCGTAGGCAAATAAATCTATATTAGCCTTAGCTCCAAATACTTTTAACTGCAAAATGTTTTCAGCAGGTTGTTCAATTACAACAGGAAGTTTCTGAGAGAGTGGCAGTTTTATATATACTTTTTCTTCATCAGAGTCTATGTCAATAATATCTATGGAACTTTCAGAAACAGGAGTTCCTGTTGGCATTATTTTGACATCATTAACAGCTATCCAGCCATTCATGGATTCACCCATTTCAAATCTAAAAGTATCGCCTAATCTTCCTGTTAAATTAATAAGAGTTCCCTTAGGAAGAGGTGTTAATCTGCTTTTCCCGGGAAATGTCCTGACTACGGCATAATCATTTGCTACTTTTGCAATAATTGGTGGAGAATTAGCCGGGATTGCCGACAGAGTTATAGAAGTTTTGTGGTTGATCTTGTTATTTTTAGATATAAGTTTAACGATTAAGGGTTCATTATTGAATTCATCTTGTGCTGTTATTCGGTATGTGCCATTATATATTCCTTTGACAGGAGTTATTGAACTTTTTACAGTACTCCCGTATATTGGAAGTTTTCTGGTATACCTTGCCGGCTGTTCTGTCATAGGAATGTTTTTTCTCTTATTTCCTATAGAAAAATAAGCCCTGTTTCCTGTAGAACCTTTAAAGCTTACCTGAAGCAGATCACCTTCTTTGTAAATTATGCTCTGATTAGGTTGAATGCTGTTAGTGTCTATTAATAAAGGGGAATTTGGTATCGTTGTTTCATATTTAGGGGTTTGAATTTTATACATAAGATTTTTAATCTGGTCTTTATAAACCGAACGTAAATTTATGTCATTAACACCGGAGTTCAAATTGATAACATGTACAAAAGCCCCGTTCGGGTAAACTTTCACATTTTCGTTGTTTATGCTTAAATCTGCATTTGGATGAGTGTTCCCCACAAAAAATGTGGAATAAGCATTAATTTCAGCATTGTCTTTAGGATAAATTACTTCAAGTTTTAATTGTTCTTGAGCAAAGACAGGATTTAACAAACAAAACGTTACAATTGGTAAACACAACAAAACAATGTATATATGGAAAATAGCTTTTTTCATTTTTTAAACTCCACTCTAGATCTTGAATAATTTTTATTGTTGGTTAAGAATTTGTTTATTATATCTATTTTAGTATACATGATAGCTTAATTATATTAAAAAAGTCAGGGTATGAAAAAAGTGATTTTGCAGGAAAAAAGTGAAAATAAATATTGCAACAATTTTTTAATTGATGAGGAAAATTTAGATGAATTAGAAATTGAAAATTTGGATTCTGATTCTGTTGAAATACTTAGAAAATTGACTTTTTTACAATTAATTGACGCTAGCAAAGAATGTTATTTGGAAAAAATAAACGGGAAAAATTTTTCGAAATTTGAGAATAAAAAAAATCTTGTGTCGAAGCTTTATTCAAATTATAAAAGAATAAAGGCATGTTCAACTTTTAAATAACAAAAATAAATTAAAAATTAAGAGGATAAAAAATGAGAGAGGTTTTGTTTAGAGAAAATAACTTGATTGATATAAGTTCAATAAATTTTTCA
>CAYZIV010000239.1:0-3143 GCA_964478475.1 uncultured Gammaproteobacteria bacterium
GTTTTTGTTAGAACTCTATTCACAGCGTAATAAAAAGAAAGGGTTTCTAAAGCTTTAGCAAGCATATTTACAGCATCATTGTCAAAATTAGTGTTTAGAGCCATTAATAAAACTAAGTGCTGTCTTGAATTCTTTCTTAATAGATGTCCTATGCCGGTCATGAACGGGTAATCTTTATCCCTTTCTTTTGATTCTGTCGCTTTTATGTAGTACCTATATTTTTCAGCGTATTTTTTCAATTCTTTGGCAAACTCAACCGGGTAATTTTCATATTCTACCTTTCTTTTTCCATCAGTCGAACTAATCCAGTTATATAGTGAGTCTTCACGTATAACGCCATCGTAATACTTAGCCATTAAAAAATATCGTAAGAAGCGAAGAGGTTTGCCTGACTCACCTGCATCTTCTATACTGCTTATCATAGTTTTCCACTCGCTTTTAATGACTTCAAAGTTTGATTTACTTGCAGACGCGAAAAGTAAATTTTTCAGTAAGTCCATCGCGTTCAGACCTACTCCTCTTTCATTAATCGTTTCAAAAATTTTCAAAGCACTTCCTAGAGTATTTGGGGCAATAACAACAAGTTGAATTTTACTTATAAAAAAACGAGCAAAGGATAAAAATTCTGAAGAATTATTATCTGATAAAGATCTATAATATTGATCTATCGTAATAAAAGCTTCTCGCATCCTTCTAATTGAATCCGTAGGATGCTCTTCGGACAGTTTCTTTTTCAAAATTATTTCATTTAAAAAATCTTTACTATCCTCATATTGTAATTCTAATCTTGGTCTATTAAAATTTTCCTCAATAGAGTAATCAGACAGGATATTTTCAATTTGTCCGTAAACGCCCTCTTTTGCACGTTTATCATTTTCAGAATGTGTCTTCATACTGCTAATGATATCCCTTATAGAGCATAAGCACAACATTATAGTTGTGAGCCTTTGCTGCCCATCTATAACATCAAAAATATTATCACTATCACTTCTCTTAACTATAATTATAGAACCGATAAAATATTGAATTTCTTCAAATTTTAATGGATCAAATTCATCATTTATATCGTCTAAAAATTTTTGCACATGCTTATCGCTCTGCCACACATACTCTCTTTGATAATCTGGGACTATATAAAACTTGTCGGAAAGCTCTCTTATATTTTTAGTACCAGCTTCTATTTTGAATCCCATTGATATACTCTGTTTATAATATTTATGTGCAAATTCGCATGATAATATAATATAAAAACAAATAGGATGAAAATTATTTTTAACAATTTATTCGTTGTAGGCACGAATATATTTATTAATTTGCTTATGTAACATATTTAATACAAGGCGGTTATTAATCCGGTAATACTCAATACAGGAACAGTCAGGCATTTCACTGCTAAAGAATTCTTAAAACATCCCCCCCATGCAAAATATCGAACCGCGCATTAAACATATTTTATCCCAGCTTGCGGAGGTGCAACGGGAACTGACGGCCCTTTCGGATGATATCTGGCTGTCTATCGATCATAATGATAATGAGGCGCTGAAATCTGCCGTAGCGTTTAAGACGGCCTACAACAATAAAGTCAGTGAGCTGCATGAATTGCGTGAGGATATTTCGCATCTCATACACGAATTCACGGCACAGGCGGCAGTACCCATTGATCACCGTCAGATAGTAACAGAGCCGGATCCGCCGGAAAAAGTACGGCCCCTTCCCCGGCCTTTTACGTCGCTTGACGAGCAGGAAAAGCATTTCCTGGACGAAAGCTTTACCGACACCCGGCCCACCGGTTTCACCATTGAGGGCAAGGATTATGCGGGCATCAGAACCTGGCGGGAATTGTATTTAAAAACCATCACCTATCTGCAAGCCCATCACCCAGCATTTGATGGCGTTAAAACAGCAAAAGCATTTGTCTCAAAAAGAGGCCATAAAATGTTTACAGACGATAAAAAAGAACTCAGAGAAGCGGCCGAAATACATGATGGCCTATTTACCGAAATCAACCTCAGCGCCAACCATATCCGCGACAACATCAAGCTACTGCTGGACTATTTTGAAATAGAACCCAATCAGTTCATCATCTACCTGCGCAAAAAAAGGCAGAAATAAGGGCAGGATAATAAAGGCAGACTTAAATATTAAGGTAATTCTGGCCTCCTCATAGATGTCTTCCCATAAGATTTTCGCCCGGTCCTATGGCAAAAAGCTTCAGGAAAATCAGGGTTGCCGTATTGATTCCAAACTTTCCATGCTTCTATACTCATAGGCCTGTTAGGATTGTATTCAATTTGTTTACCAGAGCGAATACAAAACCCCATTTTTTTAAATTTTTGTTGATTCTGTGAAGTTTCCTGTCGCTTCGGTTTTTCTGTAGCTAATGAACCTAATTCAAGCTCAGCAGAAAAATCCGGAAGTTTCTTATTTATGCTTATCCTGTTATTATATAATTTAAAAATGTCTTCTGTAAGATCATGTAATATGTTTGATTTCACATAGTTTTTTGTTGCACTGAAAACTACCTTTTTGTTTTCATAAACAGGACGCTTAATAAAAATAGCGTCGTGCGTAGAGGCAATTCGCATGCATTCATTCCAGGCATCATTATCAGTAGAGGCAGCTATACGATCGAACAGGCTTTGTTTTGCATGTACGCCAAATTCAAGATTGTGCTTAAAAGAATAATCATAAAGATTAATGGATGTTACAACTCCTTGTTTTTCGTTGCCATAATATTTTGCATGAAGATTTGGGGCATAAATGATGCTCACATTCAAAAATTTCTTCAAATACTCGAAATCTTTACGGCTCATACTCTTATGAACAGATCCCTCATTCTTCCCAAAAACTAAAATCAAGTGCATCTTGGGGTTGTTTTCATGTCTGTCAAATAGCTTCTTAAAGTAATCATCAAGTTTTATATATGGAGACACTATCAGTAGTGTTTTTTCTGCCTCCCAGATAATATCACAAATTGTGGTGTCTAAAGCTTCGCCTGTTAAAAACTTATTCATGAGGTATAGTTTGTATTCAAAAAAATGATGCCGAAAATCAAGAATTAGAACCGGAATCACAAACTTATATATCACGATCAAAGCTATATGAAGTAAAAATGAGGCATTTTTTACCAGCTTTAATAAACC
>CAYZIV010000240.1:0-3088 GCA_964478475.1 uncultured Gammaproteobacteria bacterium
TATTTATAGTAAATTAATTTATTTTAATTATAATCCTTTAAAGACATTATTTAAAGCTTTATTTTTAAATATTTGTATATGTATATTAACACATTTGAATATAATTTTACTTATTTATTATGTTCCTGATTTTTAATTTTTTTAAACCATTTGTTCTTAAAATTTGCTACATAACTTAATAGTTTTGAAAATAATGAAATTTAGTAATTGTTTTCAAATTTTTATCAAAAAACAGCGCAATTTTTATTTTTAGGGTTTTTATAATTTATAGAATGTAAGAAAGTTACTAAAAAGTGTGAAATTTTATGTCCGGAAATGATAGTTTATTAACTAAAGATAAATATCAGAATTTTTTCAGTAAAACTTCATCGCCAGTGGATGTTAAAAATAACAGGCGAGAGCTTGTTTCTAATGCGCCTGTTAAAAATTCTCGTGAATTACAAAATATTCCTCAGGATAAATTTGAATATAAAAATAATGCGAAAGATAAAATTAAACCTGTGGAAGCGGCATATCTTTTTGGGAAAGGCTTTGTAAAAAGGGCACTTGGGGTTGCCGGCATTGTTGCATTTAATGCCCTGCTTATAATGGGGCTGGGTCTTGCTGGCGGAGCTGCTTTAATAGCAAAGAAAAGGACTGCCCTCGGAGCTCTTGGTATTGGAGCAATTGCTACATCAGGGATTTCATTGCTTTTAGGCGCAAAAAATATAAAAAATTGCAAACAAAATATTAATAATGGAAATAAAGACAAAGCTAAGAAAAATATCGTTAGTTCAGGTAAAAACGCTTTCTTGTTGGCTGCAACAGCCCCGTTTGTTCCTAAACTATATAAACCGGCAGGCCAGTTAGCTAAAAAAATATTATTAAAAAGATAAGAAATAAACATTTTTTCTGTATCTGCTTTACCTGAATTTTTAAAGAATAATTGGCATTAATTAATTTTTAAGTTATATGCGCTCATAACTTAAAAATTTAATTTTTTATGTCAAAATAGAAAAAACATTTAATATAAAACAAGTTTAATAATTATGAAAAAAATAAATTTACTGCCTGAAAATTTGATAAATCAAATAGCAGCAGGAGAGGTGATAGAAAGGCCCGCTTCTGTTGTTAAAGAGCTTGTTGAAAATTCAATAGATGCTGGGGCTGTAAAAATTGAAATAGAAATTTCGAATAATTGCAGAAATATTCGTGTGGCTGATAATGGGTGTGGAATTAATAAAGAAGATATAGCTCTTGCATTTTCTCGACATGCAACGAGTAAAATTAATGATCAAAAAGATTTATGGTCGGTATCAACTCTTGGATTCAGGGGGGAAGCCTTAGCCAGTATAATTTCAATAGCGAAAGTAGTTTGTATTAGTAAAACACCTGATGAGGAAACAGGAACAAAAGCAGAGTGTGAGAATTCTCAAATAAAAATATCTGAAATAGGTTGTGCAACAGGAACTACTATGGAAATTTCAGAATTGTTTTATAATGTTCCCGCCAGATTAAAATTTATGAAAAAATCTAATACCGAGCTTGCCGCTGTATCAGAAGTTGTTCAAAATCTTGCGCTTTCTCACCCGGGTGTGACTTTTAACTTGATTAACAATAAAAAATCAATACTGAAAACCACAGGAAGTAATGATATAGCAATAACAATAGGTGAAATTTATTCTAAAAACCTAATTGATGAATTGTCTGAGGTTTATAAAGAGGATAAAGAGTTTAAAATTAAAATTGAAGGCTTTGTAAGTAATCCGAATTTCACGCGGTCAAATAAAAAAGCAATTCACATATTTATAAACGGCCGAACTATAAAATGTCCGATCATTTTAAAATCAATTGACTCTGCTTATAGTGATATGATTCCCTCAGGTCGTTATCCTTACGTTGTTTTGAACCTCTCAATGCCGCAAAATGACATAGATATCAATGTTCATCCTTCAAAAAAAGAAGTAAAATATGCAAATCAAAATTTAATATTTAATTTTGTTTATTCTTCAATTAAGTTTGCTTTGTCTAATAGAGTGAATTTAAACTCTTCTTTTGAATCTGATGAAATAATTTCTTTTGAACCTCCGGTATTGCAAAATGCAGACAGTAAAGAACCTGTAAATATAGTTAGCTTCGAGGATAGAGTTAATAAGAACTTTGATAATATTGAAGAAGATGATATACAGGAAGTTTATTTCCAAAAAGAGCCGAAACAAAATAAGCTTGATATAACTGATGAACTTGGAGCTGCTTATTCGTCAAAGCCCGGAATTATCGGTCAATTAAATAATACCTATATTTTAATTCAGGCAGAAGAAGGTCTCCAGCTTGTTGATCAGCATATTGCCCATGAAAGATATTTGTATGAAAAATTAAAATCAGAAGATAATATTGCTTCACAGCTTGTTTTGGCTACAGAAATTATTGAACAGGATAAAAATGAAATTTTGATTTTTCAAGAAAATATTGATATACTCGCAAAATATGGTTATGAGCTTGAATTCATTGCAGATAGCGGAATAAAATTTAAACGAGTTCCGCAAATAGTTTCACATAAATCTCATAGCAGTTTAATTATTGACATTAAAACAGCATTAGAATCTACTCCTGATAATATTGAGAATGAGTTATTGATGAAAATGGCTTGTAGCGCATCCGTTAAAGCTGGAGAAAAACTTTCTTTGGGGCAGATGGAGGAATTAATTATTAACTGGCAAAAAACTAAATATCCAAAAACCTGTCCGCATGGAAGAAATATATGTCATACTATTTCTAAAAAAGAAATAGCCGGATTTTTTGGAAGAGTGGAATAATTAATAAACTTAAGAGGATCGAGAATGCATAATAATGAAACAAAATATGTGTTAAATGCCATTTGTCCTGACACAACAGGAATTTCGGCGGCTGTATTTGGTTTTATATACGAAAATGAGGGTTTTATAACCTCTTCTTATAATTATGGAGATCCGTCGACCAATAAATTTTTTATAAGAATCGTTTTTACATTTGTTGATTCAAAGTTAAATAATCTCGATAATGTAAGATCAAAATTCCAGGCTATAGCTGATAGATTTTCTATGGAATGGGATATAAATGATTATAATTA
>CAYZIV010000241.1:0-1043 GCA_964478475.1 uncultured Gammaproteobacteria bacterium
CCAAAAGATCCTGAAAAAAACAAATTAGCACAATTATTAATAGAAGACATAGGTGAGGAAAACACCGAAGAATTTATACAGCATCTACCAAAAGGCGGATTAAAGTATAAGTCAGAAAAAAATCTGAGATTATATCTGGATACACTGGATCTTGTTGAACATAATGACCAAAACACTGAAAAAATAAAAGATAAGATAGTAAAAACTACAAGAAATTATGAAAACTATAATGTAATTTCTATGTGGATGAAAAACATTCTTCCTGAAGACAAGATTTTTGGAAATGATCTTCCAAATATAAATGTAATTAAAAAAGTGACAGCTCAAAAAACTTCAAATAAAAATTAATTAACCCTAATCACTAAATAGCTGTAATTCAATTATAGCTTAACAAAATTTTCAAAAACTATATAAAAGTAATTAAAAGCTTCACCTTAACCATCTCTTAAAGATGACTGTGAGCGGGAATTTTGAGGAATTTTATTAAAAAATAAGTCACGATTTAGTTTAAATAATCTTCCGTTAATTGCAGCTTAAAATCCTTTGAATTAAAGAGGTATTGAACTCCTAAAGGCAAAGTGGCTTTTTGTTTCTCGTGTCCTGCGGGAAACCCGAAGCCGATAGGAATATTTAAATCTGATACCAGATCATTAACCACGTTATAAACACTGGTAATGTTCTCTGTAGATGAGAATTCCGCAAAAAGCAAACCGGAAATTTTTTCAAAAACTCCGCCTAATTTTAACTGCGTGATCATTCTGTCAATTTTATACAAAGGCTCCCCGACATCCTCCAGAAACAAAATTTTTCCTGTTAAATCAGGCATATAAGGCGTTCCCATAAGACCGCAAAATATGCTTAAATTCCCTCCAATCAACTCGCCTTGAACTTCTCCCGGGTTTATACACTTATAATCACAAGGGTTTTGATATTCAAAAGGAATTTTCGCGTTTTTTGTGAGAATATCAAAGAAATTCTCTTCGGTATACCCGTCCACTTCGTCTTTTCCAAAATCAGAAACAAAAAGAGGTCCATGAAAACAT
>CAYZIV010000241.1:1053-3088 GCA_964478475.1 uncultured Gammaproteobacteria bacterium
GAACTCTGGTTGGTAAACGGTGTAAACTAGTCGTTAATTAAATCAAAATCTATGCGGTCTAAAATCCTGAAAGTTCCATAGCCGCCCCTTGAGCATAAAATAGCTTTAACCTCATTATCCTTGAAAAAATTCTCCAGATCGCTCAGCCTGTCAGCGTCTTTTCCCGCCAGATAAGCATTTTGGTCAAAAACATGCGGAGCTGTTTTGATTTTATACCCCCGAGATTCAAAATATTTTACGGCATTATCAAACAAATCTCTTTCCGCTATACAACCTGCTGGAGATATAACACCAATCGTATCACCTTTATTCAGTTTTTCAGGTTTTATTTTCATTATATAATCAGTGTTTATGCACTTTGTCTTGCCTTAATGGCCTTTTTATAAACATCTACGTATTTTTTAGCTGATTCATCCCAGGTAAAACGCTGCTTCATAGCATTTTTAATAAGTCTTTTCATGGCATTTTTATTATTATAATAAGTATAAACTGCCCAGCCAATAGTGTCATAAAGTGCTTCCGGCGTTGGGTCGTAGAATTTAAATCCTGTGCCTTCCCAGGTTTGTTCGTTAAAGTTCTCGACCGTATCATTAAGTCCGCCGGTAGCCCTGACTATTGGCAATGTGCCATATCTTAAACTATACATTTGGTTCAATCCACAGGGCTCAAACCTCGACGGCATAAGGAAAAAATCAGACCCTGCTTCAACTTTGTGGGCTAGTTCGTTGCTAAATCCTATGTAAACTCCCATTTTATCAGGGAAAAAGTTGCGCGCTCCGCCAAAATAAAAATGTGACCAAACTTCGCCCGTACCTAAAAGCACAAATTGCGCATCAAGACCAAACAATTTATATAAAGTTGTCGATAAAAGGTCTATACCCTTTTGTTTTACTAACCTTGAAACTATGCCAAATACCGGCACATCATCTTTTACCGGCAAGCCAAAAGTTTTTTGCAAATCCCTTTTGCATTTCAATTTTCCTGAAAAATTTTTTTCTGAATAATTTTTTATTATATGTTTATCAGTCTCCGGGTTCCATTCATCATAGTCACAGCCGTTTAAAATTCCGTATAAATCTGCTGATCTGTCTCTTACAACACCATCAAGTCCCCAGCCGTACTCAGCAGTTTGGATTTCATTTGCATAACCCTCACTTACCGTTGTCACGCAAGTTGAATGAAGAATCCCGCCTTTTAAGAGATTGACTTCATTGTTTTTTTCCAGTTCCAAAAAGTTAAAATGCTCCCAACCTATACCTAATACATCCATTAAACCTTCATAAAAGCTTCCCTGATGTTCGATGTTATGGATTGTTAGTATGCTTGCCGCTTTGCCAAGCGGGTCATACCTGTATATTGTATTTAGAAATACAGGTATTGCAGCAGTATGCCAGTCATTTGCCTGAATTATATCGGGATAAAAATTCAGTTTTTTGCACAGCTGAAGACAGGCTTTTGAGAAAAACGCGAATCTGTTGTCATTATCGAGAAACCCCTGTCCGCTTTCATCAGTATATATGCCGGCCCTGCCAAAATACTGTTCATGTTCTATAAAATACACAGGGACTTCACTTTCAGGAAGTTTTCCTTCGAAAACACCACACCATATTTCGCCTAAAATTCCTAACGGTACACCGAGTGGATCAGGTATTTCTTTTAAACCGTATTTTTTCTTATCAATTAAATAGTATCTGGGAATTACTACTCTTACATCATGTCCCAGCTTTTTTAAATATTTGGGCAAAGTTCCCACTACATCAGCCAGTCCACCTGTTTTAGCGTAAGGAACACATTCTGATGCGCAAATTAATATTTTTAACTTTTTTGACGGCATTTCTTCTCCATAAATCGTCTTTAAAATAATCTTTAATATATCTAAAAAACAGATATATTACAATTAAAGCATTCTAAATAGCAATAAATTTTAGTAAACCACAAACGGATTAGAATATTTATCTTTGATTAAAGTTAAAAAATTTAAGTTTTAAAACTATAATAATTATTATTAGTTAGAGTTTTAAAAAGTTAAGAAAAA
>CAYZIV010000242.1:0-3054 GCA_964478475.1 uncultured Gammaproteobacteria bacterium
TTGATTGTGAAATAATCAAACTCAGAGGTCCTATTATAAAAACAAAATGCAGGGCTTCTGTTAACGGTGAAACAGCGGTAGAAGCTGAATTAATGTGCGCTATTCAATAAATAAAATAATTTCAGGGATTTAAATTCCTGAGATGATATAAAAATAAAGGAGATTATATGACATCAGGTGTTGAAATACATTCAACCGCGGTGATTGACCCGACAGCAGAAATTGATCCGGGTGTTAAAATACATTCTTATGCGGTAATTGGTCCTGATGTGAAAATTTCATCAGGGACTGAAATTTTTCCTCATACCTATCTGGAACACTGTGAAGTCGGAGAAAATTGCATAGTTGCCCCTGGCGCTGCAATTGGCACGGCTCCTCAGGATTTATCATACAAAGGCGAGAAAACAAAAGTTATAGTAGGCAATAACTGTCAAATCAGAGAAAATGCGACAATAAACAGGGCATCCGGAGAAGGCAACGTCACGCAGGTCGGGAATAATTGCCTTTTTATGATAGGCGCTCATGTGGCTCATAATTGCATAATTAAAGACGAGGTATGTATTGCTAATAACGCTCTTCTGGGAGGGCATGTCCTGATTGAAGATAACGTTTTTATCGGCGGTGCGGTGGTCTTACACCAATTCGTCAAAGTTGGTGAAATGACTATTATCGGAGGTTTTTCCGGAGCAAGGCAGGATCTTCCCCCTTATGCAAAAGTTGACGGCAGGCCCGGCAGGATTGTCGGTATCAACTCAATCGGTTTAAAAAGAAAAGGCCTGTCTGTTGAAGATAGGACCTTGATTAAAAAAGCCTTCCATTATATATGGTTTTCTGAGCTTAATACTCAGCAGGCTTTGGAAAGGATAAGGGAAGAAATTCCTTCTAATAAATATGTCGACCATCTTGTAGAGTTTATTACTACAAGTAAACGGGGTATTACGAAACTCTCAGGCAAACCTGAAAATTAGCAATTAACTGTTTCGTTAAAAGATAGGAATATGTTGGGTTCCAAGACCGTGAGTGTTTTGTCTTGAATTATCAATAATATCTAAGTACTGACTTCCTTTTTGATTAGCTCCAAATATACTTGTAAAGCCGATTCCAAGAATGCTTGCTTTGGAATATTGAGTTCTTATAAACTTATCCATTGATTTACCTGTCATTTGTTCATATGCATTGGATGTATCAGCGATAAATTTATTGTAAGCTACTTCATTCATTTGTTCTTTAGAATCAACAAGAATTGCTTTTACTGTTTTATCATTTACTCCAAGACCTTTACCCGCTTCAGCTATGAGAGCTGCCGCAAATTGAGGACTATGAGCCTTAATGGCAATATCAGTAAGCTTTTCTATATTTTTATTGTGAGCTCCAGGCGCTGTTAGAGCGATGCTCTTTGTTTGTCTTACCAGAAGTCCGGGATCACTTAAGTTTGTAAAATCCATTGACCCGTGACCGTTTTTTAAACCGCCTTCTTTTGCTGTATATAATTGAATTGCGGCAAGTGTTTTATGAGCTCCGTCCTGTTGAACTCCATAGTCTAACATTTTTGTCAGCCTGTCTTTTTCCATATATTTTTTGCCGAAAACTCGATATTCGCCAAGAGCTTTTATCATTGGCTCAAGAGTTCCAGCATCTCTGTTCATGATATCTTTTGATTCGTAATTATTGCTTAGAGAATGCATTTCACCCATAAATGCATTTTGATGGCGTGGATTTATTGCAGACATTAAACTTCCGCTTGTTGTGCCGCCAGCTAATGTACTGCCTGATAACTGGTCATATCCCGAAACATAGCCGGTATAGCCGTAATCCATTTGGTTTTGTATTGCAAAACTTTCCGCCATTTCCAAACTTCCTTCCCAATTTTTTTCTTTAACTTTTAAATTAACTCTGCAAAAATAAAAAATAATTTTACAAAGCTTTTTAGTTGTTAAATTTTTAAATGTTTTTTGCTTCCCAATTATATAAAAACTTTATTTCAAAAAAAATTTACTAATATTTTAAAAACAAGAAACTGTCAGTTAACGGGGAAGATTTTGAATACTTAATTATAGCTTTATTTTTAGAAGTTCTTTGCTTTTATCATGTAATAAGTTTTTATACGAAACATTTCTTTACATATTCGGTTTTTTTGAAGAATGCTTATATTTTAGGCTCTGGGATGGGCTTTAAGATATGTTTGTTTTAAGCGTTCGGTGGAAACATGTGTGTAAACTTGCGTATTACTGATGCTTGCGTGTCCAAGAAGCTCCTGGACAATCCTTAGATCAGCTCCTTTTTCCAGAAGTCTTGTGGCAAAAGTATGTCTGAGTGTGTGAGGAGATACTTTTTTGTTTAACCCCGCTTTTTGCGCAGCTTCTTTTATTACCCTGTGTATGCTTCTTTGCAGTATTCTATATCCGTTGTTATTTATAAATACCGGGTCAGTAGGACATGTATTATTGTTTTTTGCTAGCAGGGGACGGGTTTGGGTTATGTACTTTTGTAAAAAATCCTTTGCCCTTCTGCTTATTAGCACAATTCTTTCTTTTGACCCTTTCCCAAACACTTTTATTTCATCTTCCTCGAAGTTGATATGTTCCAAATTAAGGTTGCATAATTCGGTGTTCCTCATTCCTGTTGCGTATAAAACTTCAAGAATAGTCCTGTCCCTGATAGTTGAAGGCGTTTTTAATTCTATTTGCTCCATTAGTAGTTGCGCCTCTGTTTCACTCAAAAATTCAGGCAGGTTTTTTGTTTTTTTAGGGGCTTTTATGTTTATTGCAGGATTTATTTTTACAAGTTTTTCCCTGTATAAGTACCTGTAAAAAGTTTTTACCGCTGCAATTTTCCTTGAAACGGTTGTCCTGGAGTATTTTTTGTTCTGTATTTCCATAAGATAAGCTCTTATGTTTTTATAATTAAAATTACAAAAATTGTTTCCTGAATAATGAATAAAATTTTTAATATCGGAATTATACGCTTTTATTGTATGTGGAGAAAAATTGCGCTCTATCTCCAGATACAGCTTAAATTCCTCCAAAATTTGAAGGTTTGAAATATTAATATTTT
>CAYZIV010000243.1:0-3005 GCA_964478475.1 uncultured Gammaproteobacteria bacterium
TCCTTATCAGGATCGCCTAATGATCTGACACGGACTAATAGTTCATGCTCTTCCTGATTGAGCTTATTGCGCTTTTCATTTAATTTATCAATCTCTTTAAGATGCTCCTTTACTTGTTGTGTGATACTGCAATCTGAATTAAAACTTGGTTTTTGGCTTGAGTTTTGTAATAAATTATCTATTTGAGTTTCAAGCGCTCTAATTTGAGTGTTAATAGCAGAACGTTCTTTATAAATATCACCTATACGCGCATTTATTTGTTCTTTAGTCATTGTTTCCTGATAGGGCTGTTGAGGTGTAATACCATGATTTTGCATAAACATAAAGATCATTTGCATAAACATCATCATTGGTATCATACTGATAGAACCCATAAATGGAGGTTGCTGTCCACCGCCCCAGATTGGGTTTAAATTTGGATAAGCAGGTATTCCGGGCTGATTCCATCCAAAGTAATCTCCGGTCGGCTGACCACCAAAGAAATTAAAGATAAAGTTGTTTGTATTGTTGTAGGTGTTTCCTTGGCTATTTTCCTGGTAGTTATTGCAAGGTAATTTATAAGTATTTAAATCTGCTTGTTGAGCCGGAGTTTGCTGTTGGTTTGGCATTTGTACTAAGTTGTAGTTATACATTTTATTTTCTCCGTTTTATTGAATTATATTCAAGTATGTGTTTTAAATATCGCTTGTATATATAAAGTATAGATTAAAAAATTTATTGCTAAACTTTTTAATCTAGTTTATATTTTCTTAACATTTATTAACATTTGCTTTTAGATTGAGCTAAAATTATAAAAAACAAGCTTTATTTGAGTTGATAAAACATGCATGAAAATTCAGTCAGTTATATAAAAAATATTTTTTCCTCTAATTATTTTTGGGCGGTGTTGTTTATATTGCCGGCGTTTTTAGGGACATTCTTATTTATAATCGTTCCGATTTTTGTTTCGTTCGGGCTTGGCTTTATAGAATGGGATTTAATAAGCGCGCCTGCTTATGTAGGATTAAAGAACTATACAGACTTGTTTTCAGACGGGTTGTTTTATAAAGTTTTGTGGAATACGTTGTTTTACGCTTTTGTAACAGCGGTATTCAGCATTGTGATCCCGCTGATTCTGGCTTATGCTCTGGATAGAAAAATCAAAGGAGCTGCATTATACAAAACCGCGTATTTTTTGCCTTATGTAACCCCGATGATAGTGATTGCGCTGGTGTGGGCATGGATATTTGACCCAAATTACGGGATATTAAACTGGCTTTTAGGGCTTGGTGATTTTGTAAAAGGGCTTTAGGTTGCGGAGTTTGCAATGCCTGTCTTAATGTTAGACAGTGTATGGAGGTATATCGAGTATAATATGAGAGTTTTTCTGGGGGGGTGGCAGGCGATTCCGGAATCTGTAAATGAAGCTTGCGAGCTGGACGGGGCGAGCGAGGTTAAGCGATTTTTCCTGGTGACTTTGCCGTTATTGAGCCCGACGATGTTTTTTGTGTCGGTGATGACGGTTATATCATCTTTCCAGGTGTTTGATTTAATTTACCTTATGACAGAAGGCGGACCGGAGAATTCCACGATGATTATGGTCTACTGGCTTTTCAAACAGGCATTTGAGTATTTTAATATTGGTAAAGCGTCGGCTATAGCTTATGTTTTATTTGTCATAATTCTTTTATTAACTTTAATTCAATGGAAATTAAGAAAAAAATGGGTACTAAACGAATAAATCTGATGAAAATTTTCGCATATTTGCTGCTTGGAATAGGCGCGTTGTCTATGCTTATGCCGTTTATGTGGATGTTTTTGACTTCGCTGATGAGCACGACGCAGATTTTTTCTTATCCGCCGGAACCTATCCCGAACCCTTTATTCATAAGAAATTACCCTGATGTAGCGAAGTCGATCCCTGTTGTTACATATTTTTTCAACAGCGCATTTGTTGCGGTTGTGACTACTTTAGGACAGCTTATAATTGCCTCAATGGCGGGTTATGCATTTGCTCGAATCAGTTTTAAGCATCGAGAGCCATTGTTTTTGATATTTTTAGCGACAACGATGGTGCCTCCGCAGGTAAATATTGTTCCTCTGTTTTTCATAATGCGCGAACTGCACTGGATAGATACTTATCCTGCTTTGATAATCCCGGGATTATTCGGCGGATTTGGGATTTTTCTAATGCGGCAGTGGTTTAAGACACTTCCAGTAGGGCTGGAAGACGCGGCTAAAATCGACGGATGCAATCCGCTACAAACTTATTTCCGTGTCGCGTTGCCTTTAGCTCTTCCTGCGCTGGCGACTCTGGGAATCTTTACATTTATTCTTACATGGAACAGCTTTATGTGGCCGCTTATTATTACAAATTCAGATTCCATGCGGACGTTGCCTGTAGGGTTAGCGATATTTAAGGGCAGTTTCAGGGAAACCACAGAATGGGGACAACTTATGGCATGTGCAGTTATTTCTGTCATACCAGTTATCGGAGTTTTTCTACTTGGGCAAAAATATTTTATCAAGGGGATTATGCTCGGCGGGATGAAAGAATAAATATATTTGTAATTTATGATAAAAAAGATAAAATAGATAAAAACACTCAGATTTTTAAAGGGGATACTATGGAACTAAGCAGACGTTGGTACGACAGGGATCCGATCCTTTCAAAAGCAATGAAAATACTTGAGACAACTGATGATCAGGTGCAGGTAAAAATTGCGATTAATCTTATTAAGATCATCATTGAGCACAATATTGAAACTGATACCTTCAGGTCTGTTGACGATTTATTGAGCGCTGTTGAAGAAGGGCGTTGTGAAAAAGGGAATGAACGGTGGTATGACCTGGATAAAACCTTACGAACAGCGATCCAAATGCTTGAGAGATGTCCTTCACAGATGCAGGGCAAAATTGCTAGAGAGGTAGCTATTCTTATAAAGGATAAGATTAAAGACACATACGAAGCGGAGTTCGCTGAATAAAAAAAAACCGGCTTTCGCCGATTTAGTCTACCAAATATT
>CAYZIV010000244.1:0-2986 GCA_964478475.1 uncultured Gammaproteobacteria bacterium
TTTTATAAATTTACTATTTAAAAAATATTTTCTTATTTTTGTAAGATATTTGAAAATGAACTAAAAAAAATGTTATGTTTTTATTATTAAGGATAACCAATTTTTTAAATTAATATAATTTGGTTTTTCACAGATTCTGGGTAGTAAAAAAAAATAAAAAGGAAAATGTTATGGCAACTAATTTAATTCCACCAAAAGACACTAAAGGTTTTGATCAAGATAAGCCGATGTTCCCAATTAGCGTTGTAGCTGATCTTCTTAAAGTCCACCAAAGGACTCTTAGAATTTATGACGATGAAACTATTCTTGTTCCGCTTCGTTCACCCAAAAACCGCAGGTTATACTCTTTTAATGATATTGAAAGAGGAAAATTTATTCAGTTTTTAACAAGAGAACTCGGAATAAATCTGGCGGGAATAAAAATCATTATTCACTTATTAAAACAACAAAAAATTGATCCAAGTGAATATATGAATCATATCAATGAAATTGCAAAAGAAATTCAGCTTTTATCCAAAAGCGAAAATGAAAAATAATTAAAAAAAATATGCAAAAAAAAAGACTGTTAATATAACAGTCTTTTTTTATATCTATAAATAAATTATAAATTAAGCGTAATAATCAAGTCTTTTTTTATCTGATTCAGCTCTTGAATTTGCGATTTTTCTCATTAAATTCATCATCTGCAAATTTGCCATATCATTTTTTTCTTGCTCATGCATAGCCCTTAAGCCATCTGAGCCAAAACCCGGAGTATTTCCTGCTTGTGCGACTCTGCTCATCATACGGTTTGTAGTATTCATCATGCCAAATTCAGAATCACTTGCTATTCTGGTATTCATTAACATTGAGCCAAGACCTGAAACTAATGACATTTTCTTAACCTCCAAGTATTTGCAGGTTATTATTATATAGAAAAACCTTTAACTTGTAAACCCTGCTTATTTATATAAAAACCAGAAAAAAAAATAATTGACTGGACATAAACTTTTTCCTTCTTTAAAATTAAATAATAAATATTATAAAAATAATCGGTAACTTGATTAATGGCAAAATCTGTTAAATCAAAAAAAGAGTTAAGAAAAATTTATAAAAAAAGGGCATATTATTTTATACTCGCCTTTGTGCTGGTTGTTTGTCTTCTCCAGTTTACAGTCGGGTCTTTATACAACGTAACACGCTATATTGTGCTCACCGGTCAATTAAACAACCTTAAAGAAATTAACGAAAAATCTGTTGAAAAAAACAAAACCTTAAGAAACCAACTTAAAGTATATTCTTCAACCAAGGGAATAGAAGAACTTGCCAGAAATAATCTTAAAATGGTGGGACAAGATGAAGTTTTAGTGCTGATAAAAAACAATCCGGTTCCTTAAGCCTCAAAAAATTTTCGAAAAAAAATCTGCTAAAAAGCAGATTTTTTTGTTTGTAACTTACCCCAGATCTTCCTATTTTACCGCAACGAGACGCGGAACAACTCCTAATTGACCCTGAATCATTTTAGCTTTTGCTACTGCCATTGATCTTCTTTTTTTAGCTCCCCTTAAAAGAAAAAGCACTGATTCAGATATATTTGTATTAGGTTCTCTTAATTTCATACTTGACATAAAGTACCCCTTAGCTTTATTAATCCCTTATTGACGACTTGTATTTATTTAGTCGGTTAGACGCTAAATTTACTTTATGAAATTTTAATTATTTTTTAAGAATTGATACATTAATTAATATTTGAATTTAAAAGCTAGAATTTCCAACTTTTTTAATAACATCTAAAAATGCATTTCAACTTAATTTTATTCATAAATTATTTTTAATTTAGATTCAAAAAGTTGGCTGAAAAACCATAATTATTCATTTTTTCTTCATAAAAAGATTTAAAATCGCCCCGGAGAATTTCCTCTCTAACCTCTTTCATAAGATTTACAAGAAAATGTATATTATGAATAGACATAAGCGCAGCTCCGGTTACTTCGTTAACTCTAAAAAGATGTCTTATATATGCTTTTGTATGATTCTGACATGCATAACAAGAACATTGCGAATCAAGCGGAGAGAAATCCTCCTCAAATTCTTTTATTTTTATATTAGCTCTTCCTTTAGAAGTAAAAAAAGAACCATGCCGTGCTATACGAGTAGGCATAACGCAATCAAACATATCAATTCCCCGCATAACACCATCAAGAAGATCTTCGGGAGTTCCGACTCCCATAAGATATTTAGGTTTATTTTCAGGCAAAAACGGGACGGTAAATTCAACTATTTTATTTTTAATCTCAGTTGATTCCCCTACGCTGACTCCGCCTATAGCATAACCATAAGTATCTGCGGAAGAGATTATTTTCGCGCTCTGCTCTCTTAAATCTTCATAAACCGACCCTTGAACTATCGGAAAAAGAGCCTGGTCTTCTCTTTTATGAGCATTAATGCACCGAAACAGCCAATCGTGCGTTCTTTCCATAGCTTTTTTTGCTTGTTCATATTCACAGGGATAAGGCGCACACTCATCGAACGCCATAATAATATCAGCCCCGAGAGAATTTTGAATTTCCATTGAAATTTCGGGATTTATATAATATGTTGAACCGGTTTTAGGGTCTTTAAAACTTACCCCGTCATCATTAATTTTTCTTAAATCAGCCAGACTAAAGACTTGAAAACCACCGGAATCTGTGAGGATGGGTTTATTCCAATTCATCCAGGAATGAAGTCCACCTGCTTTTTCAACAAGCTTATGCCCGGGTCTTAAAAAAAGATGGTAGGCATTAGACAGTATAATTTGCGCTCCGGTTTCATTCAAATGATCATTAGTGATCATTTTAACTGCAGAATTAGTGCCAACCGGCATAAAAACAGGGGTTTCTATTTTTCCATGGGGCGTTACTAATTTTCCTGCTCTAGCTCTGGTTTTGGAACATTTTTTATTAATATTAAATTCGAACATCTTATCCTATAAACCATTTATCAAGGTCTCTTTTCCAGCCTGAGA
>CAYZIV010000245.1:0-2975 GCA_964478475.1 uncultured Gammaproteobacteria bacterium
CAAAAGTCGGCAAACAGCAGGCAAAACTTTATGCGGACTGCCTGGAAAACAAGTTTGGGCAACGTCCTATAATTTTCTATACAAACGGATACGAGCATTTTATTTGGGATGATGTAAATTATCCGCCAAGATCGGTGCAGGGTTTCTACAAAAAAGACGAATTGCAATTACTGATTAATAGAAGAAAATCAAAACAAGACTTAAAAACAGTTCCTGTAGATAACAATATATCTGGCAGACCCTACCAGTTAGAAGCAATTAAAAGAATCTGCGAGGATTTTGAAGACGGAAAAAGAAAAGCCCTCGTTGTTATGGCAACAGGGACAGGCAAAACCAGAACCGTAATTTCTTTAATAGATGTATTACAAAGAGCTAACCGGATTAAAAGAATTCTCTTTCTTGCAGATAGAAACGCCCTGTTAAATCAGGCTAAAAACGCATTTAAACAACACTTACCTCATTCAAACCCTATTGATATTACAGAAGACAAAGGCGACACAACCAGCAGAGTCGTTTTATCTACTTACCAGACGATGATGAACCTTATTGACTCTGTAAAATCTGAAAACAAACTTTTCGGGGTTGGACATTTTGATTTGATTGTTGTTGATGAAGCTCACAGGTCTGTTTATAAGAAGTTTAAGGCAATATTTGATTATTTTGATTCGTTAATGGTTGGATTAACAGCAACCCCAAGAAATGAAGTTGATAAAAATACTTATGAGTTGTTTGAACTGGAAGCGGGAGTTCCAACATATTATTATGAACTCGATCAGGCAGTAAGTCAGGGCTATTTAGTTCCGCCGATGTCTTATAGTGTTCCTGTAAAGTTTCAAAGGGAAGGTATTAAATATGATGAGCTTTCAGAAGAAGAGAAAGAAGAATATGAAGTCCTTTTTTATGATGAAGAATCAGGGACTTTGCCTGAAGAAATAGGTTCATCAGCATTAAATAAGTGGTTATTCAATAAAGACACCGTTGATAAAGTTCTGGAACACTTAATGACTCACGGAATTAAAACCGAAGGTGGAGATAAATTAGGTAAAACAATTATATTTGCTAAAAATCACGACCACGCAGAGTTTATTCAGGAAAGGTTTGACGCCAATTACCCAAAGTTAAAAGGGTCTTTTGCCAGAGTTATAGATAATTACGCAACTTATGCCCAGTCGTTAATTAATGATTTCTCAGTTAAAACAAAAGAGCCGACAATCGCAATTTCTGTTGATATGCTGGATACAGGAATTGACGTGCCAGAAGTTGTTAACCTTGTTTTCTTCAAAATCGTCAGGTCAAAAACTAAGTTTCACCAGATGATTGGACGTGGAACAAGGCTGTGTCCTGATCTATTTGCACCGGGAGAAGATAAAGAAAATTTCTCTATTTTCGATTTTTGTATGAATTATGAATTTTTTAATTTAAATCCTCAAGGTGTGGAATCGAAAATTCATATGCCATTGAGTCAAAAGATTTTCCTTAAAAGGCTTGAACTTGCACAAAATCTAAAAGATAAGGATGAGCAGTTAAAACTTTTGTCTGAAAAACTTAAAGATATTCTGCACAGTGAAGTTAAAAATATGAATACAGATAATTTCATTGTTAGACCAAACAGAAAAGAGGTTGAAAAGTATTCAGATAGGGAAGCCTGGGATTCTTTAAACCCTGAAGAGCAACTGGAAGTTATTAAAAAACTTTCTGGCTTGCCATCTGAGACCCACAAAGAAGATGAGCTGGCAAAGCGTTTTGATTTAATAATTTTAAATATGCAGCTTGGAATTCTTGAAAACAATAAAAATGTTGAGCGTTATCAGAATAAATTAAAAGAAATTGCCGACCAGCTTGAGGACAAAAAAAGTATCCCTTTGGTAAATGCTCATTTGGAACTTATTCTCGATATGCAAACAGCTGAGTTCTGGTAATGTCCTACTATCCCGATGCTAGAAGAACTACGAATAAAAATCAGGCAGCTTATTAAATTCCTTGATACCACAGGAGGGCCAGAAATTGTTTATTCGGACTTTGAAGATGAACTTGGCATTCCATAAGACATAAAAACGGGACGATACGAAACAGCAAGTGTTTTGGCGAAGTATAAAAAGAACTTTGAATATTTCCTACAAGAACATCAAGATCACGTTGCTATTCATAAACTAAGATTTAACAAACCTGTAACCCCGACTGATATAACTGAACTCGAGAGAATTCTTTTTGAGTCAAGCAACTTGGGAGATAAGGTAACTTTTGAAAAAGCTTATGGACCACAACCAAGTTTAGGACTTTTTATTAGAAAAATTGTAGGACTTGATAGAAAAGCAACTGAAGAATTATTTGCGGATTACCTGAAAAACACATTATTTAATTCTAATCAAATCACTTTTGTGACTCATATTATTGATCATTTAACACAAAATGGAGAAATGAGTGAAAGTCTTTTATGGGAACCACCTTTTACGGATTATCATTCAGAGGGTATTGATGGGGTTTTTAAGGATGAAAAAGTCGATGAAATTATTAATCTTATAAGAACTATAAATAAAAACGCAGAGATTCAATCAAAAATGAGTCTGTAAAATTAATAAGGGAAAGTAGAATATGGTAATAAATCTTGAATAAACAAGACAAAACTACTGTTAATGAACTCATAACAGCGCATTTAGTCGAGAAAACCAAAAGCCCAAGGATGTGATTAAAATGGAGTATCAAGCCTGCGATTTGTACTATAATCATAAAAGTCCAGCGAAAAAGATGGCAGCGACCTTAAGAAACAGATTTAAAAAAGCTGAAATTGAATAATAATAAGACTCTACCCTTGCTTTAAAAGATACAAAAGGAATTTAAATGAAAATTTGGGTTGACGCTGATGCCTGTCTTGGAGAAATCAAGGAAATTATAATAAAAGCCGCTCATAAAGTTTAATTTTAACCGAAACTATACACTTTTCTCACAGGTTTTTTAACTTCCCATATGCATTTTAA
>CAYZIV010000246.1:0-2958 GCA_964478475.1 uncultured Gammaproteobacteria bacterium
TTCAGATTCAAAAGAGATAAAAATTGCAGCAATCGATTTAGGACTAACTGTTTCAGGACAGAGCTTAAGGTCGGAAGTTTCTTGTGAACAGGGTTTTAAAAATGCAGAAGAAAAAGATTCCAATGAAACAGAAGAAATCGGATTAGAGAATATTGAATGGGAAAACATTAATTCAGAAAAAAAAGAAACGCTGTATAAAAAACAGACATTAAGATCAGGGCAAAAATTAGAATTTGACGGAAATATTGTAATGATTGGGGATTTTAACGCAGGGTCTGAAATCATTGCATCAGGCGAGATAATCATATGGGGATTGCTTAGCGGTATTGCACATGCCGGAAATCAAGGCGATAAAAAAGCCTGCATAAGGGCATTTAAAATAAATGCAATCCAAATAAGAATAGCTGATTTATTATCAAGAAAGCCTGACAGAATTGACGTTAATAAGTCAGAAAAAACGAATCTTTTTAACCCGGAAGAAGCAAGAATTTTTGAAGATGAAATTATGATTTATACTTTGAATCAAGAAAGTTATTAAAAATATAAAGGTAAAATAAGAAGGAGAAAATTTAAAATATGAGTGGAAGAGTAATAGTTATCACTTCAGGAAAAGGTGGAGTAGGAAAGACTACGTCAACAGCGAATATCGGAACTGCTCTTGCTAAAAATGGAGCCAGGGTTGCTGTTATCGATACAGATATTGGACTTAGAAACCTTGATTTGTTGATGGGGCTAGAAAATAGAATTGTTTATACACTTGTTGATTACATTGAAGAAAAATGTAAACTCAATCAAGCTCTAGTAAAAGACAAGAAAATTCCTACACTTTCATTATTAGCAGCAGCTCAAACAAGCGATAAAACGGCAGTTTCAGCAGAGCAAATGAAAGAAGTTTGCGATACTTTAAAAGAAGATTTTGATTTTGTTTTGGTAGACAGTCCTGCAGGAATTGAACAAGGTTTTCAAAATGCTATTGCAGGAGCAAATGAAGCTATAATAGTAACTACTCCCGAGATGGCAGCTGTAAGAGATGCAGATAGAATCATAGGCCTTTTAGAAGCGAATGAAAATATTATAAATTATAAGCTTGTATTAAATAGAGTAAGGCCAAAAATGATTCAGGCCAATGATATGCTTAGCGTTAATGATGTCACTGATATTCTTTCGGTTAAACTTTTAGGGGTTATTCCGGAGGATGAAAATATAATTGTCAGTACGAACAAAGGTGAACCTATTGTTCATATGGAAAATTCAAAAGCAGGCAATGCATATAACAATATAGCAAGAAGAATGCTCGGTGAAGAAGTGGCAATTCCGGATTTCGAAGCCCCTCCGCTAACGTTAGTGGAAAGGTTGAAGAAAATGTTTTTAACACCGGCTAAAGTTTAGGAGGATTGCGGATGAAATTACTAGATAAAAAAATTACAAATAAAATTAATGATATGATTTGCGATTTAGTATCAACTTGCAACAGAATACTTTCTACAGAAGCAAAAGTTGAAGAAACAACGTCTTATGATAGTAAAGATGATGCAAAAAGCAGATTAAGGCTTGTTTTAATGCATGACAGAAGTCAGTTAACTCCTGCTCAAATGGAGCAAATGAGAGAAGAAATGGTAGATGTTATTTCTCGTTATGTTGAAATTGACCGTGACGCACTTGATCTGTGTCTTGAGTCAGAAACAAATACTATAGCTCTTATTGCAAATATTCCTATAGCTGCAAGAGACAAGAGAGACTAAAATAAATTAAAAAGAAAATTCGTCCGGATCATTATATTAATAATGAGAAAAAGGCGAATTTTCTTTTTGTTTATTTTACTTGAGTTATAATTAATATATTATAGGTGGTTACATTAATTTAGTGACAATACATAAATGAAAAAAAGAAGAGCAAGTATATCATATATAATTGTATTATTTTTAGCTTTCTTTTTAGCCGGTATTACGGCTGTTTATATGCATTTGAAAAGCCTGCCTTCTATAGATCAGTTAGAACAATATGAACCAACATTAACTTCTCAGATCGTCTCAAATGATAATCAAGTAATTAGAACATTTGGGGCATATAAATATGAAAAAGTTACAGCAGATCAGCTGCCCGATTATCTTAAAAAAGGAATAGTAGCTATTGAAGATCAAAATTTTTATTCGCATCAGGGTTTTGATTTTCCTGCATTGGTAAGATCAGCAATGAATAATTTTAGAGCAAAAAAAATTGTTCAAGGGGCAAGCACAATAACTCAACAACTCGCCAGAATTCTTTTTCTGTCTCAAGAGAAAACTTATACTAGAAAAATCAAAGAATTAATTTTGTCATTTAGGCTCGAAAAGACAATTTCTAAGGACAAAATACTTGAAATGTACTTGAATAACGTATATTTAGGGGAAGGTGCATATGGCGTAGTCGCAGCGGCAGATATATATTTTGATAAAGAATTAGAAGAATTAAACCTGGCAGAATGTGCTCTTTTGGCTGGTCTGCCCCAGGCTCCTTCTGTTTATTCGCCGTTTAGAAACCCACATTTGGCAAAAAAACGTCGATCTCAAGTTTTAAAAAGAATGTTTGAAGACGGATATATAACCCAGCAACAAGCAGAAGAAGCAGATAAATCTGAAATAATTTTAAGTACAAAAAAAAGAGAAAGCGCTCTTAAAAATGCACCTTATTTTGTTGATCTTGTAATGAGAGAGCTTAATAAAAAAACAGATATTAGCGAACAGGAGGTTATTCAAGGTGGTTATAAGATTTACACCACTTTAAATTATCGGTATCAAGAAATGGCAGAGAAAAGTGTGAAGGCTAATATTGAAGGATGGAAATTTAATAATCCGGGAGATCAAGCTGCTCTTCTTTCTTATGATGTGGTATCAGGTCAGATATTAGCATATATTGGCGGAAAAGATTATACAAAAAGTCAATTTGACAGGGTTTCTCAGGCTGTAAGGCAACCAGGAT
>CAYZIV010000247.1:0-2954 GCA_964478475.1 uncultured Gammaproteobacteria bacterium
TTGCCGTCAATTTCTTTTATAATTTTTTGATAACCGTCGCTTTTCGCCCAGTTTTTTTCAACAAAACTACTGATTTTTTCCTTATCAAACGGCAAGACTGCTCTTACTTGATTGCCTTTGAGCCCAATGAGGTTTGTTTTTTCCGCCGCATCGGATATAACTCCTTTTTCGCTGAAATCTTCAATTTTCCTGCTAGTCAGTATATAAAAAGGAATCCCTGACTTTTCCAGGTTTTTGATTGTATTTAAAAAGTTTTCTTTTCCGCCCGTAGGTGAACATTCAAGCGGTTTAGGGCGAAAACCCGCAAGACAGCCGTCATAATCTGATAAGACAATTATATTTGCCTTATTTTTAGCGGCTTTTTGAGCTATTTCATATACGTATGTGTTTTTATCCATATCAGTTGTGCGCAAGAGATTTACCTATTTGAAAAAAGCCATATTTAAATAGACTTTAAATACTATTTTTGCATAAATCGGACTCAAAAAATCTTAAGTCCGATTTATTTAAACTATTATTAAGGATTTTTACAATAGACAGAATTTTTATTAATTAACCTGAACGCTGGTCACCTATTTAGTATTTGGGGTTATTTAGTGATTCGAATTAATTACCTTTTTTCTCAGTTTTTAAGTCTTTAATAAAATTTTTCGTCCATTTATTGATATCAAAATCTTTTACGTGCTCTAACAGGTTTTCATTTCTTGATTTAACGCTGCTTTCCCGGTTTCTGAGGTTATAAAACCCTTCTTTCATACGGTTAGCTGTTTCTCTATAATCCAGAGGGTTATCGATCATGAGGGCATCCTTTTGGAAAACCGGGTCTTGTCCGATGCCGGCATTTTTAGTAAGAACAAGCTCATAAGGTCTGTCCTGATTGAGGACTTTCATTACGGGAGCTTCTTTTGCCGCCAGGTTCATACCGTCAGCCACGGGATTGACGACAACAACGTCTGCCAGCTTCATATAGGCCGCTACATCTTTATAAGGAACTGTTCCCACTTGAATTATCGGTTTTTTATGGTCTTTTTGACCGTATTTTTCGTTTACTTTTTCGACTTTTGCGGCTATTTTTTCAAAATTATCTTTATAATGACCGATATCCAGCCTGCTGCCTGCAACTATAAGAACGGCTGTATATTTTTTACGGTCCTCTTCAGGAGTTTCTGCGAAGAATTTTTCTATCGCATCGACTCTGGTCACGAGATTTTTGGTATAATCAGCTCTTTCAGCTCCCCCGAAGATGATATGTTGAGTTTCGGGATTTTGCTCTTTTATGCTTTTCTTTATTTCATTCATTTTTTGTTGAACTTCAACAGATTCGCCCTGTTTTTGCAGATGTTCAACATCAAGACTTATCGGATAGTCGGCTATAGTTGTCTTATGAGTTTTCCCTGAAGCCGGATTTGTTGTTGTGATTGAACTGTCTTTTCTATTGACCTGAACATTTTCCATATCCAGTTTTTCTACGGTATCCATAAAATTATTTACATATGAAGGCACATGGAAGCCCACAACGTCGTTTTTCAGCAGAGAATTCACGGTTTCTTTTGCCCTGTCTTCGCCAAATGATTCTATAAACAAATCAGCTTTAGGAAACGGAATATGGTGGAAGTATCCCATTTTGGTGTCTGATAAATTTTTGTCATCCTGAACTTTTTCTCGGATCATACCCGGGGTAAGCATAAGCTGGTAGTCCTGAACCCAGATAAGATTGTCTTTTTTCTGTCCCTGCTTTTGTTTGAGCTGTTTCACAGTGTTATCAGCATATTGTTGATTAACTTTTTTATATGTTCCCCATTCCTGATCAGAGACTTCGTCCCTATATTTTCCGAGTTCTCCCTTTACCTGATCATTGATAAAGTGCATTGTAGGCCATATAAGCCCGTTAGAAACCCTGTTATAAAACACGCCATAATCTTCTGAAGGAATATTTATATGAGAAACCCCGTATCCGGCTTCTTTAGGTTCGTGAACTTCAGGGATATCAAGCGGTTTCTTCTCGCCTGTCCAGGAAATCCAGGTCCCGCCTGTCCCTTTTAAGGCGTTATCCATAGCATTTGCCAGCCCGCCCGCGGATTCCCCGTAGGAAATTTTTCCGTCCTTGCCTGCTTTTGCGTTATATTTACCGCGGTTTGACACCACAATTAACGTGGTGTCGTTAAGTAAATTTTTAACTTCTTTTTTATCTTCAACGCCTCTGAAAGCGATAAACATATTTTTTGAAACTTTGCTCAAAGAAGGCGAAAAACCCTGACTGTCTTGCAAATTGGCATGTTTGTCGCTTACATTTGTCTTTTTTATTGAGTTTAATGAAAATTGTTGATCCGCAGAAATGCTTGATACCTTATTAATCATAACCGAACACCCTTTATATTTTTAATTGATTGCCTATATAAAACTTGTGATGATTTTTATTTGATCAAAATCATGAAAATTTTTGCTATTACTGCCTCAAGGGTGCTTTAGATAAGACTTATTTGAACTTAACAATTCTTAACATGTTTTAATTTCTTTACGCATAAGGAAATTTGGTTTAATATCAGAGTATAATTGAATTGTGTATACGCAAAGAAGGTTAAAAATGTTTGAACTAAGCATAGAATCACATTTTTCAGCAGCTCATCATCTTCTAAACTACGAAGGCAAATGCGAAAACATTCACGGTCACAACTGGAAAGTAGAAATTTTTATAGAAGGAAACGAACTAGACAAATCAGGGATGCTGATTGATTTTAAAATTCTCAAAAAACACCTTAATCTGGTGCTGGAAAAACTTGATCACAAAGACTTAAACAACCTCGAAGAATTCAAAAACACAAGTCCCAGCAGCGAAAATATAGCTAAATTCATTTATTCTCAACTAAAAGAAACGTTTCCGGGATTAAAAAAAGTAACAGTCTGGGAAACGGAAAAAGCAAAAGCTTCTTATTATTAATTAACTCGAGTCGCGA
>CAYZIV010000248.1:0-2943 GCA_964478475.1 uncultured Gammaproteobacteria bacterium
TTAATTCTTGAATATCTGTTATTTTCCCTAAGGCAAAAGCTGATTCTGCAAGCATAACACAATCGTTACATAATCTATATTTATGATATATAAGCGAACCTGCACATATTTTGATTTCGCCGCAACAATCACATTCCAGTTCTTCGTATGCGGATTCGGGGTTTTCTTCTATGTCATCAGTCATCATTTGTTCAACTGATTTTTTTAGTTCCTCGATTTTTTGTTCTTTCCCCATAAAAACTATCTCTTTTTTGTTTCTTTATTTAGTTGTTTTATAATTTCATCTGTTATATCTTTTCCGCCAATAATTACACTTTGCTGGTTTAAAACAATATCCATTTTTTGTTTTTTTGAAACTTCTGTTATTTTTTTTAATACTTTATCTTCTATTTGTTGCCATTTATCAGCTTGTTCTTTAGCAAATACATTTCTTTTAATATTAAACTGCTCTCCTAATCTATCTTCTAGATTTTTCTTTTCAACAGGGGTTTTAGCTTTTTCAATTTTCTTTTGAGCATCTTCAATAAATTTTTGTAGCTCAGTTTCTTTAATTTTTAAATCCGCAGAAACTTCCTGAGCTTTTGAATAGCTTTCTATAACTTTACTTAAATCTACCACGCCAATGTTTGATGCATATGCTGCAGAATTTAATAACATCACAGCAATTAAACACATTAAACTCAAACCCAAAAATTTAATTTTTTTCACATCTATTCTCCTCTTTTTATTAAGTTTAATTATCTATAAATTTTATCATTGCACAAACCGCAACGACAAAATTATAACACCAATATTATAATACTAATATCTATCGCCGATTCCAAAAGTGAAGCGGCCTTTTTTATTACCAGCTCCAACAGACGTAATAGGATAACCATAATCAAATCTTATAAGGCCCAGATATGGCAACGGAACAATTAAGCCGGTCCCAAAAGTTAATGCGTTTCCAGGATAATTATAAACATTGTTTGTTAACGTTTCGTCAAACAATGTTCCGGCGTCCATAAAAAATGCCAGTCTTACATCTCTAATTATTTTATAATCTAAAATTTTATCTATAAACGGAACTGGAGTCCTAAATTCAGCGCTAGCCATCATAAATCCTTGTCCTAT
This sequence comes from uncultured Gammaproteobacteria bacterium, assembly GCA_964478475.1. Taxonomy (GTDB): domain Bacteria; phylum Cyanobacteriota; class Vampirovibrionia; order Gastranaerophilales; family UBA9971; genus CAYZIV01. Next base: position 1,114 of record CAYZIV010000248.1, read on the forward strand.
ACCAACATCGCCTTCTCTAAATCCTCTTATACTGTAGGGCCCACCTAGTCTAAATGCTTCAAAATCCGGAACCGTTCCTAATGCTTTTGATCCAATTCTGCCGCTGACGGTAAATGTGGATTTTTCAGCTACTGGAAAGAATTTTCTAACTGAAGCGCTTGTTTTGCCAAATGTTTTAGATTCACCTGAAATTGCAAAATATTCTTGAAAATTTGCAGTAGCATACCATCCATCAGTTGGATTCAGCATATTATTTCTAGAATCATACACAAGAGAAGGTCCAAGTGAAATGAAAGTCCCGCCTTCTAATTGTTTTGTTCTATGTGTTATATCAAGACCTTTTTCCATAAATAAACTTCTTATTCCTCCAGCGTCACCTTCTCTCATTTCAACTTTTTCTATTCCGATATTAACGCTGCCGGCTAAATTTTCAACTTTCTTTATTGGTCTTGCAAGTTCAATTTTTCCTCCAAGTCTTCTTTCTGCACTCATCGGAACTTGATAACTAGCTAAATTTCTGCCAAAACCGCTTATTTGCAATGAATTTACAGAACCTTTTAACCTTGGTTCTATAAATTTCAACTCTGCTTGATAAGATTTTCTATCCAGTACATCTCTGTTGCTTAAAACAGTTCCGCTTCCTGCGGTAAAGTTTGCGCTGATTTCCTGTCCTACGCCACGAAAATTGTTATCAATAAAACCTACTTGGCCAAATAAACCTGTTTCTGTGTCTATTCCACCACCAAGAGAAATTGACCCTGTTCTTTTTTCATCAACTTCTATAGTTAAATTGTATTTCGACGGATCATTTATTGAGGGAGAAATAACTCTTCTTACATCTGAAAAAGCTTGAGTTCCGTATAATCTCGCTAAATCTTTTTTAAGTCGGTTTTCATTATATATTTCACCTTTTTTTACAGTAATATTCCTTTCTATTACGAAATTTTTTGTTTTAATATTTCCAGATATTTCAATATCATCAATTATGCCTTCATTTATTTCAACATTAATTATTCCGTCAGGATCATCCTGAACCCTGTTAACTCTAGCTAAAATATATCCTTTTTCAGCATAGTAATCTTCAATTTCTTTTATAGAATTATTTAACTCAGTTAAGTTTTGGGGAAGTCCTACTTGTTTTTTTAAAATATCTAGTATTTCTCCTGAATTAACAACTTGATTCCCTTCAATGACAAAGCCTGTTACAGGAACATTTTCTTCAACTTCAATATGCAGTATTATTCCTTTTTCATTAGATTCAGGAACAGCCTTAATTTTCTCTGTAAAATATCCTATATTATATATATTTTGAAGCTCTTTTTTTATTAAATCTCGATCAAACTTCGTACCTGGCTTCATTTGTAAATTGTCTAAAATTAATTCTTTAGAAACCAGGCTATTGCCGGTTAAATTAATTTCTTTAATCGTTATTGCATCATCATAAGTTTTATCTTCACGAATAAGTAATTTTTCGGGATCAATTTTTTCAGCTTCAGTAAATTTTTTCTCTTCATCTTCTTTATCTCTGGCATAGCTTTCGCAGCTGCTAAAAAACATTAGCAACATTATTATGCTTAACAGAAAACTATTTATTTTTTTATTAATAATCATTTATCAACACACTTGAATTTTTCTATTATTTCAAATTAAGATCAGTAATTTATCAGGATATTATATGTTTTTTAGTTAAAAGATCCATAATTTATAATGAAGGGTAAAGCTAAGAGATGTGAAAATTAGAACCTGAATTGGATTGACCATGTGTGTATAATTCAAGTTTGTATTTCCAGGAAGGCCAGTCTAAATCAGGTTTATGCACGGAAATTGAAA
>CAYZIV010000249.1:0-2911 GCA_964478475.1 uncultured Gammaproteobacteria bacterium
GAACATTTTGTCTTAACATGGTATATTCATCTGATTGCGGATTTGTGACCTTCACCGCCATATCCTTTATATAATTCATCCCAATCCAATTAAGAAGCGGTTCTCCTATCAGCGAGGAGGTTACTATTTCTCTAAATCCTTTTCCTGTCATAAAATTATGCACTTTATTAATTGAACGAGTATCATTTGATATCTCTGCTATCTGGGTTTTAGCTGGTAAAGTAGCCTCAATCCTGTCATATCCGTTAATTCTACTTATTTCTTCAATCAAATCAATTTCTCTTGTTACATCATTCGCCCTGAATGAAGGAACTCTGACCTTTGCGGAAAAAGTATTTTGTCCTAACACTTCAAAACCAAGGTTTTCGAGCATTTCAATACATTTTTGCTGAGGAATTTCTGTTCCTAAAATTCTTTTTATTTCTGAAAACCTCAACATAATGTCAAGTTCAGGCAATTTATCTTCACCTGTTTCAACAATGCCTTCTATTTTTGCATCTGCATATTCTTCCATTAAATTCATAGCTCTCACAAGTGCAGGTTTTACAACTTCTATATCAACTCCTCTTTCAAATCTTGCAGAAGCCTCTGTCCTTATACCAACGCTGCGAGATGATTTTCTGTTTGAAACCGGCGTAAAATACGCTGATTCAAGAGCTATATCTGTTGTATTATCATCGATTTCTGAATTAAACCCGCCCATTACACCTGCTAAACCTACAGATTTCTCCTTTGTAGCTATCACAACAGTGTTTTCATTAAGGTTTCTTTCAACTTCGTCAAGGGTTACCAGCTTTTCATTCTCTCTAGCCTTTCTTACACAAATATAATTTTCTCCCAACTTTGCCATATCAAAAGCATGAAGAGGCTGACCGTATTCAAGCATTACATAATTCGTTATATCAACTATATTATTAATGCTCCGAACCCCGTTTGCATTTAGTCTTCTTACCATCCATTCCGGTGCCGGTTTTATTTTTACATCCTTAATAATTCCTGCTGCATAATATTTACAAGTATCATGGTCTTTTATTTCTACTTCAAAACCAGAGCTCACAGGAATATTATAGTTTTTCACGTTCGGAAGTTTTAAATTTTTGTTATAAATAGCACATAACTCCCTTGCCACACCAATTAAAGACATCTCATCGCCTCGATTTGCAGTGGGAGCTGTATGTAAAACAATATCTTCCTGAATATTTAAAACTTTTTTTACATCTTCACCCGGTTTTAAATTTTCTTTAAATTCGCTAATTATCAATATTCCATCATCTTCTTGACAACAAAAAGATTCAAGCCCCAATTCCCCTGTAGAACACAGCATTCCCTGCGATTCTATTCCCCTTATTTTAACAGGCTTTAGACTAAACTTTTCACCTGTTTTCCTGTCTTTTACTTCTGATCCAATTGAAGCATACGGCACAAATTGTCCTTTTGCTATATTTGTCGCTCCGCAAACAACTTCTCTCTTTTCTACACCGTTAAAAACCTCCACAAGTTGAAGCTTATCAGCATTTGGATGAGGTTTGACTTCCAAAATCTCCGCAACAACAATATCAGAAAAATCTGCTCCGATTTTTTCTGTATCTTCAACTTCAAGACCGCTCATTGTCAAAACATGAGCTATTTCTTCTGCCTCAATATCAGATACATTAACATATTCATTCAACCACTCCAGCGAAATTAACATCTCTTCCCCTATCTTTACATACTAGAAACAAATTTCCTTTTTATTAACCTGCTGTTTAACCAATGAAAGAACATCTTCTATTGCTTGGTCAATATTTTTTTCTATAAGGCAACCTGAGGCCAATTTATGTCCACCGCCTCCAAAATAACTCGCTATAGAGCATACATCCAGCCCGTTACTCCTGAATGTAACTCTTGTTGTCTTTTTCAACGTTTCTTTAAATACAATAGATACTTCTATACCTTCAACCTGCCTTAAGGTTTCTGTTATACCGTCTACATAATCATCTATAGCATCTAATTCATCAAATAATTCTCTTTTTATAACCCCATATATGATTTTATTATTTTCAGTAACAACTGAATCACTAACCACTCTGGCGTGCAATTTTACCATAGCGAGAGTCTTTGTTTCATAACAATTTTTATATATCGCAACAGGATCAGCTCCAGCCTCCAATAAATCCGCACATATTCGGAGTGTTTCCGGCTTTGTGTTTTCAAACTTAAACCCTCCGGTATCAGTAAGTATTGCCGTATAAATATTGGTAGCAATCTCTTCACTTAGCTCAACCTGCAACGGCTCGATTAATCTATATATCATTTCCCCGACCGCTGACGCGGATACATCAATTAAATTAATATCTGCAAATTCTGTATTACTCTGATGATGATCAATAGAAATTGTTTTTTTAGCATTATTAAATAAGTTCGAAGCTTCCCCCAACCTGTCTTTGCTTCCGCAATCTAAGGAAATTGCCAGATCATAACTTTGATATAACGACTCGTCATTAATATTTTTTATTTGTTCTATATTCGGCAAATATTTATACATTTCCGGAATATAATTAGTAATTACGTTATCAACAACTTTATTTTTGTCAAACTGCTCAATTATTTCTCTTAAAGCAAGCGCTGATCCTAGTGAATCTCCATCCGGGGCTACGTGATGAAATATTACAATGTGTCTAGCATCTTTTATCTCTTCAATTACTATTTCCTGTATATTCATAACTCTAACTTTCTTAACTACTAAGATCTATAAAAAATTTATCACGGAAGTGTCATTTGACCAGTTTAATTTAAGTTAAAGAGACAAAATTTACCTTATGAAATGTCTACAAACAATTCTAAAGCCACATAAACTATTACTTTTTGATAATCATCATTCTCTGAGGCAGCTAATGATACTGTTTTTATCTTTACCAAGTAATCCATCAAA
>CAYZIV010000250.1:0-2910 GCA_964478475.1 uncultured Gammaproteobacteria bacterium
AGTAAGGGCGATAATTAATTCTGATGATCCGGAAAAAGCGGCTCAAAGTTTTTTAATGTCATCCTGAATTTATTTCAGGGTCTCAGTAACAAGGCATGTAAGCTAAGATCATACGTTCAGTATGACGAAAAGCACCGGTTTAAAATAACACAATGTCCTGTAAATTGTCATTGCAAGGCGATAAATTTTTGATATACACAACTAATCAAATTCTGAAACAATCTATCTTACAATAACAGGAAGCGGGCGGCGAAGCCGCCCGCTCTTGTTATTAAGAAATTTAATTTTGAATTATGACCCTCATTGGAAGTTCTGAATTTATAACTTTAACAGCATTTTGATCCCTGTTTTTATAAACAATAAGTTCTTGTAAAACTTCCTGGGCTTTTTCTAACTGTTTGTCTTTTTGATTTTCTATATCTTCTTTTTCATTTTTAACTTCTATGTCAGGCACAATTCCTACAGCATTAATATCTGTTCCGTTAGGAGTCAAATATTTTTGTGTGGTTATATTCATCCCGGAACCGCCGGCAAGATTGTTGATTTCTTGAACAAGCCCCTTGCCAAAAGTTTTTTCTCCGACTAAAACAGCTCTTCCATTATCTCTAAGAGCACCACTGAGGATTTCACTAGCGCTTGCGCTGCCTCCGTCTATTAAAACAACAATAGGCTTGTCAGTGATCATATTCCTGCTTGCGCGTTGAGTCTCTTTGTAGCCTTCTCTGTCTACAGTGCTTACAATAAACCCTGAATTAAGAAACATATCAGAAATAAATATTGCATTAGTAAGTAATCCGCCAGGGTTTGCTCTTAAATCAATAATGTAACCATCTTTGTCCTTAAGCTCCCGGAGAGCTTTTTTCATTTCGTCAGTGGCAGAATTATTTAAGAAAGAATTAAGCCGAATATATCCGACATTGTCTTTAATTTCATTATTTTCAGGCTCTTTTGTAGAAACAGCTTTTATATTAATTTTATCTCTTTTTATAGTGAACTTTATTTTTTCATCGTCTCTTTTTATAAGCAAATCAACAGTGGTTCCCTTTGGTCCCCTTATTTGATCAGCGGCCTTTTTAATAGATATCCCTTTTGTGCTTTTTCCGTCTATTTCAATAATAACATCATTTGTGATAACCCCGGCTTGAGCCGCAGGTGTGTCTTCTATAGGCGCAATAAACGTTAACTTATCATCCCTGATCCCCATTTGAATTCCTATGCCAAATAAAGTCCCACTTATTGACCTTCTTTCTTCGGCAAATTCTTCAGGATTTAAAAACCTCGTATAAGGATCATCCAAACTGGATAACATTGTCTCAATTGCAACATAAGCATCTTCTTCGCTGCGCATTTCACTGTCGTACTTATGTCTCCATTTATGCCAATCCTGTCCGTTTTGCTGCACATCAACATACTTAGCATTGATAAGGTTCCACGCCTGATCGTAAAGCTCCTGAGGAGTCACGGCAGTTGCGGTTTTTGCAAACAATAACAAAAACGAAGCAAAAAATGTTAATGTTGTAATTTTGGCAAATTTTCTAATACTCATAAACAGTCCATACCTCTCCAACTTTTTTGGTGAATTTCAATGATTAATTACTTCCACTAATAATCATGCCCATAAATTTATGTTAGCACATTTTTAAATTAGCTTTAAAATACGCCAAAAATTTTTGGACTGATTTTTAATTTTTTCAAAAAAAAAAGACAGTTGTTAAACTGTCTCAAAATTTTAAATCTAGCGTAAATACTGTAGGGTAAGTGTAAGGGTAAGGTAAGATAAGTAAGGGAAAGGGTTTTGGGTTTTATGTTATTTATTTTTATTTGTTATTTCTGATTGTTAACCTCTTGTACATATATAAAAACAATCGTATGCAAAAAGTTGCTATTTTTTATATATTAAATATTTATTTTTGTAATATTTCTTAACAAAACTATTGGTTCTTCAAGTGATAATTGTTATTTAAATATATATTTTTTAAACAACTACAAATATTACGAAAACTTTACATGCATCTTCCAAAACCTCAAGAATATCAAAATATAACCGAATTATTATAATAACAGGGAGTTTAAAAGCTTATTTAACTAAAAAAACCCTAATATCATAAATATTAGGGAGAGGATTTTGTAATGATTACTCTTGATACAAATTTAGGTCTTTCGTCTTCTTTTTATTACCTTCTTATGAAGTTAAAAAGAAAACATGGCTGTTCAGGAGAAGCTATAGATAAATATACAGATGCTCATGCGGCAAAAGGAACTTCCCAAACCGACAAATCTGAAAAAACAGATTGCGAAAACAAGCTTTATTTAAAACAAAATATTGATTATAAAGAACTCATAGAAGACTTAAAGCTCAACCTTCCCGAAAACAGATTTATGTTACTTATGATGCTCCCTCCGTCTGAATTATTCCAAATGCTGGAACTACTCGGAAAAGAACAACTTTTAAACGGTCTTAAATTTTTCACAAAAGACAAACTTTTAGAAATGATAGGCGGTCTTCCAAAAAAAGATTTACTAGAGATGCTTTTTTTCATGTTCACCGACAAATCGCAGCTTATTGAACATCTTCCTCTAAAAGAAATGTATAACTTTTTAGATAGCGATAAAATTGAAAAAACACATTTCTCAAAAATTTTCGAACTTCTGCCGGATCAGGTTCTTGCACAAATTGCCGGATCAATATCTGGACAAAATTTAGAACATCTTTCCAAGCCTGATTTATTAAAAGAACTTGAAAAATCTGAAAAGTACCAACTTGCTGATGGAATAAGAGATCTTGATGAAAAAACTTTGCGCGGTTTTATAACCAATCTCACAGAAGAATTCCCTGATTTAAACAACGAATTTTCACATTTATCACTTTTTAATGTTGGAGCTCGTTTTGCCAAAACTGATCTTATTGAA
>CAYZIV010000251.1:0-2899 GCA_964478475.1 uncultured Gammaproteobacteria bacterium
TCATCAACAGAAGTTCAAATTCCAACATAGGTCAATTAATGCTTGAATACGGCGGCGGTGGTCATGAAAACGCTGGAACCTGCCAGGTTAACAATAGTGAATCTGAAGTTGTAAAAGCAGAACTTATTGAAAGAATCAATGTAGCCGGCTAAAAAAACTTTAATTTATTACAATAATTAAGTTTTTTTTAAATTATGAAATTTTTCAACCCATTTTGTTTTTATATATATAGAATATAATTTTATATATATTTTTATACGACTTAAGGAAATCTGTGAAATGACCGAAAACAAAACTGATAAAACAACATATATAGATTTTAAAACTCTTTCAGAAAAAAAAGAGCAAATTTCCGGTTTAACATCTACATTTCATTCAAATCCTTTAATAGAAAAGCTTTTGAAGTTTACGCATACAAAATTATCTAAAAGTAAAAACAAATACAGACCGCATTCAAATTTTAATCCGGAAGATTTAATATAAATTAATATCAAACTCTAAATAACCTTGGTCGCAAATTATTTTTTACACAAAATAAACGATATAAAAGTTTTTGTATGATTATAAAATATGCTTGAGATAAAATTATTTTATCATACAGCATTAATTTTAATTTTGAGAGGGAATATATAATGAAGCTACATTGGCAGATATTAGTTGCGATAGGCCTGGGGATCAAAAGGAACTGGCATATTTTTCTTGCATTAATCGGCGGAATAATAGTGGGACTGATGTTTCCTTTTGAACACGGGTCACCGGCGCCGCTCCATGAAACCTTGCATTTAGTGGGACAGGCTTTTATTAGATTAATACAAATGATAGTAATTCCGCTTGTAATAAGCGCAATTATTATAGGAATAGCAAGCCTTGGAGACAGTAGGCAGCTTGGAAAAATCGGCGTAAAAATGGTTTTCTTTTACGGATTAATTGCTGTAATTGCCGTGACAGTCGGAATTACTCTTTCATTAATATTCACTCCCGGAAAAGGCATTAAGCCACAAATTGATGCACAACAGACAAATTTAGTAAAAGAAAAAGTAGAAATTATGAAACAGAGCACTTCAAACATTTCGGCGCTAATTTTAAACATGATTCCCGGCAGTCCGCTTTCAAATGAAAATGATCCTGATAAACAAATGGAAACAACAATTGTGCAGGTTCTAATAGGTGTAATCATATTTGGAGCTGCATTTGCTTCAATAGGAGAAATAAACAGACCAGTTGTATCGTTCTTTGAGTCTGTTTTTGCGGCAACAATGAAAGTAACCGATTGGATAATGGTCATAGCAACGCCTGGAATATTTTCTCTTACGGCTTATTCTGTAGCGCAGACCGGATTAGGAACTTTTAAAGAGCTCTGGCTCTATGCATCAGTTATATTAATAGGACTTGGTTTTCAATTTTTTATAACTTATCCGTTATTAATAAAATTTTTCACAAAAATAAAATTTAGTTCATTTTATCAAGCAATAACCGAAGCGTTTATGGTTGCGTTTGGCACGGCGAGCAGCTCAGCGACACTTCCGGTAACTATTGCCTGTTGCGAAAGAAGAGCAGGAATTTCCAGCAAAATATGCAGTTTTGTTTTACCGCTGGGAGCTACAATGTGCATGAACGGAACTGCTTTATTTCAGACAGTGGCGGTAATTTTCATAGCTCAAGCTTATGATATAGTTTTAAGTCCGTTAATGATAATACTTATAGGTTTTTTAGCAATCGTAGCATCCAGCACATCAGCAGGAATTCCGAGCGCAGGTCTTATTACAATGGCATTAATTCTTCAAGGAAGCTTAAAACTATCTCTTGAAGAAGTGGGACAAGCATATGTGCTGATCTTTGCGATTGATAGAATTCTGGATATGTTTAGAACTGTAATTAACGTAACGAGCGACGCGGTTGTAGCTTCAATCATAGCTTCCGGAGAAAACGAACTTGATTTCGAGCTTCTGGAAAACAATGAGGTTTGGAAAGAAGTCGTATGAAAACAGCGGTCATAATTCCCGCAAGATACAATTCCGTGAGGCTTCCCGGAAAACCTTTAATTGAAGTTAAAGGAAAACCTATTATTCAATGGGTTTATGAGCAAGCAAAAAAAATTAAATTAGCTGATTACGTCATTATTGCAACGGATGATCACCGAATTTTTAATGCTGTCAAAAGATTTAACGGTAATGTAACAATGACATCGCCTGATCACAAAAGCGGAAGCGACAGGATTGCGGAAGTTGTAAAAAACAATACTGATATTACAATAGCTGTAAATGTTCAGGGAGATGAGCCGCTGATTGATCCGGAAAGCGTCAATAATGCTATTAAAAGCATTCTTTCTGATGAAAATATTGATATATCAACGCTTATAAGAGAAATAAAAGATAAAAACGAACTCTCAAACCCGAACCTGGTCAAAGTTGTAACGGATAATAAAGGCAAAGCTCTTTATTTTTCAAGGTCACAGATTCCATACGAAAGACAGGAAGGACAGGCAAAATTTTATGCCCATATCGGACTTTATGTTTACAGAAGGGAATCTTTGTTAAAAATGACACAACTTGAACAGACAGATCTCGAAAAAGCAGAATGTCTTGAACAATTAAGAGCTTTACAAAACGGATTTGCCATAAAAACCGTCTTGACAAACCATATTCCGGTAGGGATTGATACTCCTGAAGACCTCGAAGAGTTCAGCAAACTGGTTGAAAATAATCATTTATAAACCGTGAAAGATTGTCAATATTATATTTTGCACCAATATGTTGCATAATAACTTCTGTTTTAAGGTTTCCAGCGCCTCTGCCAAACCCTGTTATTGTTGAATCAATATAATTAACGCCATTTTCTGCGGCGATAACCGAATTAATAAAAGCCCTGTTAGAGTTGTCATGCGAATGAAATCCTATAG
>CAYZIV010000252.1:0-2891 GCA_964478475.1 uncultured Gammaproteobacteria bacterium
CTCCAAAAAAAGATTTTAATGATTTACATAATCATTTGCAAAAAGATAAAAATCATTTATTAGAGCAGGAAAGAAATTTTTCCCACCTCATTGCAGGTTTTTGCTCATTAATAAAAACTAAAAAGTCATTAGAAGATGTATATAAATGTTTTAACTCCTATGCTTCTAGGGTTGGGTATAAATTTAGTGCATTATGTTTTCCCGATGAAAACAATGAACAGTTAACAGTTACGACTTTTGAAGGAGAGGCAGAATTAGATTCTTTTGATTTTTTTATTTCAGATGAAGATAATTCCTTAATTCAAGGGTATTTGGATAAATCAAGAAAACTCGCAACCTCAAAAGATTTATATGAAATAAATTGCCCTAAGGGTTTGGAATACTTGATGATTCCTCTTAGTTATCAAAATGAACGTCTTGGATTGGTAGTTGTAGGTTTTGATAAAAAAGACGCAAATAGAGATGAACTTATAAATACTTTATGTAATTATCTTAGTCTTATTATAAGCAACCATCACCTTAGAGAAAATCTTAATTTATATAATAGTATTGATAATCTTACAGGCCTTTATACTCAGGGAAAATTTAATGAAACTTTATCAAGAATTTTAAAAGAAGCTGAGCAGGATAAGAAAAAAGTTTCGATAGTGCTTTTTGAAATCAATGATTTTTCTGAAATCAAAAAAGAATTTGGCAATTCAAAAGGCGATGAAGTTATTTCTTATTTTGCAAGACAAATAAAAGATAATATTAGAAAAAAAGATTTTGCAGGGCGGTATAGAAACAACGAAATTGCTGTTATTATGCCGGAAACTAATAATGAAACAGCAAAAAACATTGCTAAAAATGTGACTTCAGCAATTGCTGAAGGTTTTGTAGAAACTGTGGGAAAAATTAAGGCAAACATTGGAATAACAACTTATCCTACATCTGCTACTGATCAGGAAAAACTTTTAATGCTAGCTGAGCAGTCTGTGCTTGTTTCTAAGAACCAGGGACAAAAAAATAAAGAATCTTTTATATTAAGTTCTAAAGATATTAATTTCTGGAATAAAACTGCTCTGGATTCTCTTTCAACAGTAATAAACAGAAGAAATTTACATAATAGATTTAATTTTGAAGACGAATTAATTAAGCAGTTTCAAAATGAAAATAAGGTATCAAAAATTTCATTGGAAGTTGTTACTTCTTTAGCTGCTGCTATAGATGCAAAAGACACTTACACGAGAGGTCATTCACAATCAGTATCACAATATGCGGAAGCTCTTGCAAAAGCTATGGAACTTGATGAGCATACTATAGAGCAAATAAAACTGGGAGCAATTTTGCATGATATCGGTAAAATAGGAATTTCTGAATCAATTTTAAGGAAGCCAGGTCCTTTGACAGATCATGAATGGGAAGTAATGAGACAGCATCCGATTATCGGCGTTAAAAAGATTCTTGAGCCTATCAAATCGTTAAAAGACTTAATACCAATAGTAAAATATCACCATGAGAGAGTTGACGGATTGGGATATCCGGATAAATTAAAAGGTGATGAAATACCATTAGGCGCAAGAATTGTTGCCATAGCAGATTCATTCCATGCATTGATAAGTCATAGACCTTACAGAAAAGCTGTTGATGTGAAAAAAGCTCTTGAAATATTGAGATCCGGCGCAGGCGAACAATGGGATAAAGAGCTTGTTGAAAAGTTTATTATGATAACCCCGATTTTTTTCCTAAAAAAGGGATAATATATAGATAAAAAAGCAGTGGGCTGGCTTTTAATGATTTGACAAAACTGGAAATTGATTCAGTACGGCAAAAGGGATTCAGCTTGTCGGTTAAATTCTTAGAGACAAGTGATTTTATGCATTTTCAATGTATTTTAAGCATAAAAAAATGCGCTATCTGCGATTCGAACGCAGGACCTCTCCCTTAAAAGGGGATTGCTCTACCGACTGAGCTAATAGCGCGTATATATTTTATTTAATTGTGTGTTTGCTTGTGTATCAATAAAATACCAACATCATAATTCTAAGTCAAGGGAAAATTTCTTATTATGGTTTGATCTCTGCCCGGACCTACACTGATTATCTGAATTTGCGAGCATGTTAATTCTTCAATTCGGTGGATAAACCGTTGTGCATTTTCAGGAAGCTCGTTAAATGAACGGATTCCTGAGATGTCTTGTTTCCAGCCAGGCATAATTTCATATATAGGTTCTAAATGATTTTGTATGTACATACTAGGCGGATAATTTTCATATATTTTACCTGTTCTGCTATCTTTGTAAGCTATACAGATTTTTATTTCATCAAAATTATCAAATACATCAATTTTAGTTAATGCTATTCCTGTTAATCCGTTAACTAATTTGCTATATCTTGTAATAACAGCATCAAACCAGCCGCACCTTCTTTGTCTTCCTGTAGTTGTACCGAATTCTTTGCCTATTTTCTGAAGTTTTTGACCTTCAGCATCGTTAAGTTCGGTTAAGAATGGTCCTTCACCGACTCTTGTGACATAAGCTTTGAACACGCCCAGAACTTTTTGAATATTAGTAAATCCAATTCCGCTGCCTGTTGAAGCTCCTGCGGATATCGGGTTAGAGCTTGTTACAAAAGGATATGTGCCGTGGTCAATGTCCAGCATCGTTCCCTGTGCGCCTTCAAACAGGATGTTTTTGTTTTCTTCCAGCGCGGATTGAATAATGTTTGTGTAATCTCTTACATGAGAATGAAGTTTTTCTGCATATTTCTGACAAAACGCTACCATGTCAGTCTTTTCAAAGGTTTGTTTGCCAAAGCTGCTTAACAATGCGTTTTTTTGCGGAAGAATTATATCAAGTTAGATCGGAAGAGCACAGTCTGAACTCCAGTCACATTCCTTTATCTCGTATGCCG
>CAYZIV010000253.1:0-2876 GCA_964478475.1 uncultured Gammaproteobacteria bacterium
ATATTTTGGAGCTTGCAAGGTATGCTAATGTTCATACTCAAAACCCCCTGCTCGATAACGAATTAAAATTTATCTCTGAACATCCTGATATCGCCTCAAAAGTTATGACAATTACACCGTATTATCTACCTGTTGGAGAAATTAAAAAACGTGTTGATCGTCAAAAAGCTAAAGAACAGGAAAATCAAAAAAGAAAAGAATTACCTCAAAATCCATCAGCTGAAACACATCAAGAACCACAATTAAATTAAATTTGAATATCATAAAAAGGAAGCGGGCGTTATAACGCCCGCTTCCTTTGTTTTTGATTTTTTATTTTGTAACAAATTTTAAATCTACGAAACCTTTGTATAGTCCTAAATGTTTAATTTGGATAATTCATATGAACAAAAATGCCATAACACAGGTTAATATTATATAATATTGCAAATATTTAAATAACCTGAATTACGAATTAATTTTAGATGGAATTTTAGAAATTCCATTAGGCTATAATTGCGTTTTAGCTATTAGATAATTGGGATTAAATATTTGAATTTTCTCTGGTTCGTGTAAATTAATATTCTCTGGGTTTTATGAACAAAAATATAAAAAATATTTTTATTTTTATTTTATTTATTTGCTTGTTTTTACTTGAAGTAAATGTTTCATCGGCAGTTGAAAAAAATGAAAAGATTAAGCTATCATACGCAACTTCTGATTTAAATAAAAAAGCTTTTGAAGCAACGGGAATTATTCATAAAAGAGTAGTCAGGCAACTCAACGGTAAACCCGCTGTAATAAATATTATAAAGGTAAATCCGCAATCAGAGAAAGTTTTAATTAAACCAACTTATGGAGAATATTTTTTGAATTCTGTTAAAAGAGTGTCAGATTTTGCTGTTCAAGAAAATGCAATTGCTGGAATCAATGCTTCCTTTTTTAAACCGGATATCGGCGCACCGCTTGGATTTTCTGTTATAGATGGTGAGCTGTTAACAGGTCCTATATATAAAAGGGTTGTTTTAGGAATCACCAATGACAACGATTTTTTAATGGATGTTCCTGATATTACAGGCAAAATAAAAATAGGAAGCATGTTTAGAGGGTTAAAGCTGAATTTGTACAATTTTAATCAGCCGCTATTTAGTGGTTTTGGTTATACAATTTTTACTGACAGGTGGGGAGAAAAAACACCCCATACATCACGAGAATTTTGTCATATTGTTGTTGAAAATAACAAGATTCAAAGTATTAAACAAAGCAGCGTCAATATCCCCCAAAACGGTTATGTTATGGTTGGTCCAAGATGGCTTGTAACCGAGCGTGTAAAGACCGGTGATAAAGTCAGGTATTCTTTGGAGATTACTCCGGATGAATGGGAAAATGTAAAATATGCCGTTGGAGGCGGTCCTTATCTTGTAAAAAATGGGGAAATTTTTATTGATCAACAAAGATTTACTGATAAATTTATTTCTCAAAAAGAACCAAGGACCGCAGTAGGTTTTTCTGAGGACGGAACGTTAATCTTTGCTACTATTGACGGCAGAAGAAAAGGAATCTCAGAAGGCGCCACCTTATTAGAACTTGCTCAAATAATGCGGGAGTTCGGCGCATATAATGCTATGAATCTCGATGGCGGTTCTTCTACCCAGATGGTCTATAAAGGGGAATTAGTTAATATGCCGACTATAAAAGGCGGCGGAAAAGTAACCAATGCATTATTAATAATTCCGCTGTCAGCTCATTAATTTTTTATTTATAGATAAAGCATTTTGCGGTTATTTTTATGTTTTTAAAAAAATTAAAGACATAAATGGTAACTTGCGTTTAAAATATATATATAAATTTTAATTTTATTTAGTAATTTTTTATCAATAATCGGTGTTATGAAATGAGTATAAATTTTTCAGATTTTTTAAGAAAAAATTTTAATAATACTCAAATTGAAGAATATGATGATTTTAATAATCTATCTTCAAAAAGAAATAAAAAATACATTGAACATATTTTTCAAGCATTACAAGCGAGTAATCATAAATTAATATATATCAGCGGGCCTTGCGGAATAGGAAAGACGCATCTGCTTAAAACAACATTATCAATACTTGATAAAACAATATTGACTTATTATTACGAATGCTCGCAGGTGACTAATACAGATGATATTATTCTTTCACTTTTTAAGTTTTTGAAAAAAATTAACATAAAAGACGTTGATTACGTGAGAGCATTCAGAGCCTCTTCTTTCTCAATTGATGAAAGATTGATCAATAGACTAAAAAAACTAGATACTCCTTTTTTAATTTGTATAGATGCGGCAGAAAATATTTTTGAAAGCGAAAATGAAGAAAACATAAAAGAATTTTTGAATTTTTTGATTTTTATATCATCGGTTGCGCCGGTAAAAATTATTGTGGCTGGGGATGAGTTTTCTAAAGTAAAAGATATTGAAAATTTTTATAAAATACATCTTGAAATTCTAAATAAAGATGAATCTTTTTCATTAATAAAAAATTACGGGATCTCTGCATCAGAAGAACTAATGGAAAAAGTTTTTGCTATTACAAATGGATATCCGGAAAATATTCTTTTGTTTTCAGCGTTTGCAAAAAATTTGAATATTGATCCTGAAAATTTATTAGAAAAAATAACTAATTCTAATAAAAGTTTTGAAAATTTTATATCAGATAACCTTTATTCATTGATTTCTCAAGACTTTAAAGATTTAATTAATTTCTTTGCATTAACAAGGCATTCTTTTTCTATTGAAACTATGGAAAAACTTGAATTTATTCCTAATATAAGAGAAAAAATGCTTTATTTGAATTCATTAATGCTTTTAACAGAAAATTGCGGAAATTTTCAGATAAAATACCAATTAAAAAAGCATATAG
>CAYZIV010000254.1:0-2875 GCA_964478475.1 uncultured Gammaproteobacteria bacterium
GACCATATCTGTCATGTGAACATAGGCAAGCGCAGGTGAAGATTTCGGCTATAAGGCTTCTCAGTCACAAAGCCAACTTTTTGTGAAGACTATTGAAAATATTCTTCTGCTGTTCAACTACAATAATCCTCCCTGTCAACGACAATTATAATTCCCTGCACCTATCCCCCAATAACCCCTCTGTCACTGATCGCCCAAAAAGGCCACCCCTGATCGGTCTAATGAGGCCAAGAAAGTGTCCATTTGACCAGTCCGATTTAGGCTTCCCCCATTGGTTGGACAAAAAATGGGAAGCTTGGCAATCTTGAAAGGGTTTTGAGTTAAGTTAATAATTGGCTCATTTTTTATTATAATATCCTGAATTGAATCAGTGGGAGAGAATGATCTGCTATGTTCAGGACGGTCGGTTGCGCCCGGACAACAACCTGATGTTGTCCTGATAGTAGGATAACTGGTGGAGAATGCCCTCCGCCCCTTTGCCGTGGGCAGCAGGAACTGGCTCTTCCATGGAAGTCTCAATGGAGCCGAGTCCGGAGCCCTGCTTTATTCACTCATTGAAACAGACAAGCTGAATGGACGTGAGCCTTATGTCTGTTTGCAGGTAAACAAACTCCTGTTCGCAGCCCACCTGGCGTTTATACTCCTATAGTAAAGATCAACATGCTGAACAGTTGTACCTGCTCGGACGTTTATGATTGCTCAGGAAATAAAAATAAACAATTAAGATATTGACAAATTTGTTTTGAATTATATTTAATAAAAATTCGGAGAGTTAGTTTGCTCTAGACAGTTGTTTAACCGAATCCGTAATCCGTTTTAAAGCCCTACTTTTAGCATTTTTTATAGTATAATCCGCACACGCAGGATCTGATTGTCAGTAGTGCATGAGAGAAAGTAAAAGCATGAGTTAGAGATGCATGAATAATCATCTGTCTCGTAGCAATTGATAAGCTACGTCTTCGCTCAAGTTTAGAAAGCATTTTTCTTGCCGATAATTAAAATTGCTTTATTCACACAAAAAGAACTCAAAGAATCTTAAGTACGCTCTGAGAGTTCATTTAAATTTTCTTGGACTATTCATTCTTGTTTCTTTGTAAGTGAATTTAATACAATAAAAAAATAAATATTAACAGCAATGATTATTACTTCTGGTTCTAATAAATATATTTAATTTTTTCAAATAAAGTATCTATAAAAAGCTCCAAGCACATTTGTGCTCTGGGGCTTTTTTTATGTCAAATTTAAACATGCAAATGTACATAAAATTCAATCAAATAATAATATAATATATACATATACAAATAAAAAGATAACAACACATAAAATAAATATAAAATACCGCGCATTAATTAAAATTTCTTCAGTTAATCAGCTTACCTCAAAATCATGCTAGCCAGCAATTAGAATATTGCAAAGTTTCGTCCGTATATTGATCCCGTCTATTTTCTAAATAATTCAGTTAAAATCAAAGTTTTACGCACTCATTAACTATTTAAATTATAAAAGGAGGATGTTTATGAATATATTGAATTTAGAATATTTACCAAAAAAGCCATATTGTACTGATAGATTTGAGGATGGTCTACGTATATGTTCTCGAGAATATGCACTTAAAAAAAAATACATACAACTTAACCCGATTTTTCAGAAAAGATTTATGATATTTGATTTGGATTACAGTGCTGCTGCTGAGGCTTGGGTTGAAAATGAATTGCCATGCCCCAATTTTGCAACAATAAATCGCGAAAATGGACATGCTCATTACGTATATATATTATCGAAACCAGTATACATTGGAGATAAAATGCGTGATCATCCATTTTTATATTACAAAGCTGTACTTGAAGCGTATCAGAAAGCTTTAAATGCAGACGTTAATTATAGCGGTCTTATGACAAAAAATCCGTTTCATACAGCACATTTACTTTTTCCCGGCACGAGCTGTAAGTGGGAATTAGGTAAGCTTGCTGATTTCGTAGATTTAAATGAAAAAAAAATGCGTAAAAATGAAGATTTTGAACAAGAAGAAGCTCAAGGTAGGAATTGCTATATTTTCAAAAAGCTTAGACTTTACGCATATCAACAAGCAAAACATTATAGACATAACTGGTTATTATATTATAATCTATTGCTTGATTTTGCTAGAGAACGCAATAACGATTTTGATGTTCCGTTGCGACACAATGAAGTAAAGAGTATTGTTAAAAGTGTTTATAATTATGTGCGAAAAAATGATCAAAGATGTTATGAAAATTTTATCAAGAGACAGAGTCGAAAAGGGAAAAAAAGTAAAGGAGGAGGGCGACCGAGTAGTGGAGAGCCTTGGAAAAATTTAAACATTTCACGAAGAACTTATTTTAGAAAGAAAAAGATTGATAAGCAATATGCGATAAATAAAGTATAGTAAAATGGCACTAAACAACCAAATTCAAGATTACAGCCTGCTTCTGGACGATAATGCTTCTGAATTATCGTCCAGAAGCAGGCTACTTGGAATTTAATTATGTTTAAGGTGGGAATTGTGTAGACAGATAAGCTGATAATCGGAAAAAACTTTAAAAAATTATTTTTAAAAGTTTAAATTCCGAATAAAAAGTTTAAAAAATTTGCATTTTGACATTTTAGCCGTAAATGACTCAAGTTAACTGAAATTTTTCGTTATAAAAACCAATTAGTATTCAATAATAAATTTTTAAACCTTTTATTACGCAATTTTCAGACCGGACAACACTGATTCATTTTAAGTTAAATATAGTTCATAATTTTAATACATTGTTCATATTTGTTAAATTTTCGATTTTACTTCAAAAAG
The DNA here is from genome assembly GCA_964478475.1 of uncultured Gammaproteobacteria bacterium. Taxonomy (GTDB): domain Bacteria; phylum Cyanobacteriota; class Vampirovibrionia; order Gastranaerophilales; family UBA9971; genus CAYZIV01. Next base: position 2,813 of record CAYZIV010000254.1, read on the forward strand.
TCGAGGAACTATCAGCCTGTTGAAAAAGTTTTGAGTCAAGTTGATAATTTTGCCATTTTTTTC
>CAYZIV010000255.1:0-2841 GCA_964478475.1 uncultured Gammaproteobacteria bacterium
ATTATATTTTTGTATTTCAGAGTGTAAAACTATTTTGATTTCGTTAAAATCAAATTTATTTTCTTTGAGGACTTTAATTTTTTCAAAAAGATTGATAAATAATTTTTGATCTTCAAGATTGCTGTCTTTTGGGATTTTTAATCCTAACTCATTGCTCCAGTTTGATATTATATTAGGAGATAAGTATAGCTTTTCTGTTAATTTATCTGTAACCATATTGAATTTTAAACACTCCCCAGAATTAATATTTTAATTGTAATACAAATCTAAATAATCATTATAAATTTAGAGTTTATCCGCTTAAGCTGCACCCTTTCCTGATAACACGACAGGTATTGTTTTTAAAAGTAATTTTAAATCTAAAAGTAAGTTCCAGTTTTTTATATATTTATAATCAAGTTCAATCACTGAATCAAATTCTTGAATAGCAGCCCGTCCGCTTACCTGCCACATTCCTGTAAGTCCTGGAATAGTTGTAAATTTTATATGATGCCATTTTTCATATTTTTTAATTTCTCTAGGCAGCGGAGGTCTCGGGCCTACAAGGCTCATTTCTCCTTTTAACACATTAAATAACTGCGGTAACTCGTCAAGGCTGTATTTTCTTAAAAATTTACCTGCTTTTGTTATCCTTGGGTCATCAAACATTTTAAACATTACGTCGTTTGTTTGATTATTATCTTTTAATTCTTCTAATTTTTCTTCTGCATCAACTACCATGCTTCTGAATTTATACATATAAAACTCTTTGCCGTTTAGTCCGATTCTTTTTTGCTTAAATAAAACAGGACCTTTTGAATCTAATTTGATCATTAATGCAATGAGCAGTAAAAAAGGTGATATAATTATCAGTCCTGTAATTGTCAGTGAAAAATCCAGAAATCTTTTCATAAACCATTGTATGGGCTTTTGTGTTTGTAAATTAAGTTTTAAAAAAATTGAGGTTATGTCGTTAGTTTTTTTTATTTTTATGATTTCGTTTTCAAATAAATTACTTGTTATAGAATATTTTGGCAATTTAATTTGTTTTGTAAAAGATTGAGTGCTCAATTTACTACCCTTTGCCTGTTCATTATATTTATTAATAAATATAATTACTGCCAGATTATTTAAATATACATACTCTTATAAAGATTTTTAACATAAGCTTTGATACAGATTAAAATAAAAAAATTTTTTTGTAAATAAATTTAATTTAAAATGATTAATGAAATTTTTAATATTCTTACAATACAATTTTTATGAAAAATAAAAATTAATGTAAAAACTTAATATGGTGGATGAAAAAACATGAGAAGAATAATAACACTTGAATTGGTAGGATTAGAAGAACTTGGTTGTGATTTGTATGACGAAAAAGGAAAAGTTTTATATAAAAAAGGAACTAAATTAAATTCTGAAATACAGATGAGGCTTAGTCATACCAAGGTTTTTAAGCGTGATGAAGAGTTTTTAGACCCAAAAGATAAAAGAAAATCGCCTCAAAAAGAAAATAGTAATGTTCAGTTACAGCAAACAGCAGCAACTTTTCCGGGAAAATTTGCTAATAAAGAAATGTATATTGAGACTATAAAAAAATTAGAGCCATTTAGCAATGATCAAAATACAGAATATAAATCTGTGATTGATCAAAAGAAAAAAGAAGCTCTTTTGCAGGGAGTTAAAGAAGTATTATATAACGGTTTAAATTCCAGTACCTTAAATACCAGGCTTTGCTTCGGAATAACAGAAACAATTATTAATGAACTTTATAATAAGTTAAATGTAATTAGCAATATTAACGAGTTAAGGATACATGATCAATATACTTTTACACATGCTTTGAACGTAGCAATTATAAGCGCATTAATAGGGCGAGAATTAAACTATACTGAAAATAGAATAAAAGATCTGACTTTTTGCGCTTTTCTCCATGACATTGGCAAATTTAATATTCCGGAAAATATTTTATATAAACCTGACAGTTTAACGAAAGATGAAATGGAAATAATAAAAGAACACTCCCAAAAAGGATATGATCTTATATTAAATAAGTTTGGATTGCCTGAAGAACTAGCAAGACCTGCTCTTCAACATCATGAAAGATGGGAAGGTCAAGGATATCCAGCTGGATTAAAAGGAGATCAGATATCTGAATTTTCGCAGATAATTGCAATAGCTGATGTTTATGACGCGTTAATTTCTGAAAAAGTGTATAGAGGGGCTGTTAGTTCAATAGAAGCAATGAGAATTATGCTTACGGAAGAAAGCAGGTCCTTTAATCCTGATATATTAAATAGATTTGTTTACATGGCTGCCATAAAAAAGGAACAGCTTGTTTAATAAAATTTATAAACAGAATATAGTGAAGTCCATGAATTAGGATCTTTTGCCGGTTAAATGAATCAGGTATTTATGATGCTTTTTCAAAAACTATCAGATTAATCAGCTTATTGGGTAGTTTTCTATTTTTATGCAAATAAAATATATTAATATATTAATTAGACAACAAAATATTAAATTATAGTTTATGATATTATATTTTTATTATTGAGGGAAACAAATGAAAACAGGGAATTTAAAACCTAATTTTGGAATAGTTCAGGGTTTGGCGGCTGTCTTGATAATAAACGGGTCAGTAGCCTGTGCTCATGAGATGGATAATAAATTAATTTCAAGAACGCCTGATTCTTTTTGGAATGTAAACCAAAATGATATAAATCATAGTCAGTATCTTGATGAAAGTGACGTTTATTATAAGAAAGCAATGGAACGTTATGACGCTCAGGAATATTCCAAAGCCTTAGAATTTATGGAAAAAGCTCTTGAGCTCGCTCCTGATAGAAATAAAACAAGAACAAA
>CAYZIV010000256.1:0-2824 GCA_964478475.1 uncultured Gammaproteobacteria bacterium
AACAGTGAATATGTTTATGAAAAAGCTCGGAAAAGTCACAAACAACAAACCAGCGCTCCCCATAAAAAAGAGAGCTATTCCCGCACCAGCAATCGAGAAATTTTTAAGCTGGGTGAAGTTTTTCGCCCCGTTGGCAAAACCTGTTTTAACAGCGATAGCATTAGACAGGGCAAGCGGGACCATAAATGTAATACTTGCAAGCGTCAGCACGATACTATGCGCTGCAGCGTAGACCCCTGCAACCCTTCCCACGACTAATGTTATGATATTAAATCCTAAAAATTCCAGAAAAAGCGCTATTGATATAGGATAACCAATTTTAATAAGCTGTAATATATAGGTTTTATCTATTTTTATGCTCCCTTTAACAAGTTTTATGCAGTATAAAAACAAAGTTATTCCCATTAAAGACCTTACTATAACGCTTGAAACCGCAAGCCCGGCTATTCCCAACTCAGGAAAACCCAAAAAACCGAAGACCAAGAGAACATTCAATATAATATTTACAAAAATTGCCGCAATAGCTAAAACATTAGGAAAAAAGACAATTTCATAAGCCTGCAAAAATTCTTTTAGCCCATAGTGCAAATAAGCCCCGAAAAATGAAAAAGAACAAATAAATATATATTGCTTAATCATCGGGACAAGATGTGATTCAAACCCGATTTTATCAATAAACAAAGTACTTAATAGCGAAATAACGCAAAAAATCAATGCCAAAAAAAGTGAATAATTAACGCTTATCATAAACAGCTTCTTAGTTTTCTTTTTTTCGCCTCTATAATTTGACAAAACAGGAGAAATGCTTGTCATAAGGCCAACTCCTATAATAAAAATTGTCATCATTATGGAAGTTGCAATACTAATAGCTTCAATTGTATGGTTACCGTGTTTTGCAGCAATAAGGACATCTCCTGCACTAATGAGAATATGCCCGACATTCCCCATAATTATTGGGAGTGAAAGAACAAGCAGCTCCCGCACGTAGGATTTATAGATATTAAATTGATTTAAGATCATTTTTTTAATTATTTTTATAAATTTTATCTATATAATTTTCGATATATTTAATAGCTTCAGGATGACGCATTACAACAATATTTGATCCGGAATTAAGCATGGAACTGGCGGTAATGCATTCCCAGGAAAGAGCTCTCGTTTCGAAATCACCCCATTCAGCGGGAACATTTGTTGATTTTGCTTCTTTAGTTTTCCAGGACTCCTCGCCTGTAAACGTGATTATCGGCATATTGAGCATCGTATCACCGTTTAAAGCGGCAATTTTTATTCTTTCAATTATGCTGTATGCATAATCAATTCCATACCCAAGCCCGCCTGTATTAGGATCGATAAGTATTTTATCAGGATCAAACCCCAACTCTGTAAGAAGAATATTTAACTGTTTGGTTAAATTTATATCAATAGGTGTTCTTGCAATAATATTATGTCCATAATCTCTTATAACAGGGGCTATCTCTTTAAAATTTTCTTCTTCAACAACACCGATAGTGCATTTTCTGGTCGCTGATTCTCCAAGAGCTTTTAGTAGAGGAACATCAATATCTCTTCTAAAACAACCGGTTATTATGAGGGGCAGATCAGTTATTGACAGAATTTCTCTAAGCTGCTCTTTGCTTTGCTCGACTGCATATTGAATATTTTCACTATTTTCAATATTAAACCTAACTGCCAGCAATGAAATTCCTTTTTCTGACGCCATTTTAGCCCATTCTACAGGATTATTAAGTTTTTCTCCCCATGCTTTTTTTAATAATTCCGGATATCCCTTTGGAATATTCGTTAAAATTTCACCTGCTACAAGAGGTTTTAATGAATTTCCGGCTTCTTCTCCCATAAACAATAAGGACTTTTCACCGCCGATTTTTAACCCATTTAAATCAATTTCTCGTATCGGATTTTTAAATTCTTTTTTAGGTATTTTATAATTTATTGTCATTTTTTAATAAGTTCTTTGATTTTTTAATATTATAACAAAACCGCATTGAACAGCTTATTTTATTGCAAAATAATTTTCATATTTTTCTCGCAAATATGCCGGAATCATCCTATAAAGTTTACCTTCTTTATTGGTTGTAACGCCTTTAACTTTTGCAATTAAAACAATTTCTCCCGTTTTAACATTTTTTATTTCCTGATTAAAAATAACGGAAGTTTTGTTAAATTCAAGAATTGACGATTCAATAGACAGCTCTTCGTACACTCTGGCGAACTTCTTATATTTTATATCAAATTCAACAACAGGCATTAAAATTCCCATTTTATCGAGCTCGGGAAAACTAATGCCAAGCAATTCCAAAACCTCTATCCGCCCTTTTTCCAGCCATTTAAGATAAGCTCCATGCCAGACCACACCGTATGAATCGGTGTCAGCGGGATATACTCTTACTTTAAACTCGTGTTTCATTTTTTTAGTTTTTATACTTAATTACATTAATTATACCAATCAAATTAAATAATTGATAAATAAACAAATCTTATCTTTCAACTATCAATATTAGCAAGGGGTTTCAGGGGCGTGCCCCTGACCAAAGCAAAAAGCGGGTTTTTCTTTTCTTTGGTGCCTAGGCACTTTAATAGGGGCTCATTGCTAAGATTGTCTCCCTAAGTTCCCCGCTTTGCGGGTTTCTTTTCTTTTTGCTCGCAACAAAAAGAAAAGAAATGAACAAATCGTTTTATAAAAGCTGTATTTTTTATAAAGGGCGAAGTGCTAAGCACTTCGCCCTTTATAAATTATTATTCTTGTCCTGCGAGGGCTGCTTCTCTTTCTTCATCAGTTACATCTTTTATTGAGAAGTTTACTCTT
>CAYZIV010000257.1:0-1531 GCA_964478475.1 uncultured Gammaproteobacteria bacterium
CATTATGCTCCGAAAAATATTTTATTAAATTGGCAAAAAGTTTCTCCCCTCCGCCATGAAAATTTTTTTCCTGAAACATTCTTATGATAAACGCAATTTTTTTCATTAATTTATTGTTAATCAAACTTTTTAACAAGATTATTATAACTTGAGTAGCCGGTTATGGGAATTTGTATCCCCTTGCTAAATCAAAATTTCTTGAAATATTATTAAAAAACGGGCGGTTTTACCGCCCGCTTCCTTTGAGGGTTGGGAGGGTGGGCTTTTTAAGAAATTTTGATCTTCTTTTTTGAATATACAACTAGAGAAGTCCATCCGGTTTGAAAAAATAAAAAATATAGAAAAGAAATTTATAAATAAACTATTGACAGACTTGATTGAAAGTCTAAAATAATACAAAAAGGGCACTTATAGGGATATTTACAAAATAGAGAAAAAGAGGCGGTATTAGTAATATCTCTGTTTTTAAAAAGTAAAAAAAATATAAACTTTTTCGGGTTAATACATTATTTTCTAATAAAATATTGTATTAATTGAGGAAAATGGAAGGTATATTGTGTCAGAGTTATCATCTTCACAAAAAATAACACCAAGCTCTAATATTGGAATAAAAAACCCTGAAACTCGCAACCCGTTTTCAGGAGGGCAGCGATTGCCTGCTGGCGGAGGAAATAAAGAAAGATTTACGGGCAATTTTTCCTATGAAGATACATTTAAATCAACCGCGCCAAACTCTGCAACCAGAAACCCCGCCCATCTTTTAAACAAAACAGAAACAATTACCCAAAATATAAGAAACGTTTTTTCTGACCCAACACCCGGCAGGTTTGCGAATAATCCGGTTTTAAATTTCATGAGTTCGGCTCAACAAGGAGTTGCAGCATTTATTAACAGTATGCAAGCCAATACACAGGCTTTTGCAAATAAATTTTTATCACGGTTTGTGGATATTTCAGATAAAATTTCCGCTGTTTATGGCGAAAGAGAAAAGGAATTAAGGGAAAAACTCTCAGATAGTTATAAGCAGATGGAATTAAAAATTTATGAACTTTTAGGCAAAATAGACGCTTCAATGCAGCAAAAAGAACACCGGCAGGAAAAAAAATATAAAGATCCGGATGAAAAAACAGATAAACATACCCACAGAATCGATTAAGCTATAAATCACTTATTTAAGGGATTAAAATCTGGTCTTAATTAATTAATAATGGACTTGTATAATCATGTGGGTGTATGAAAGTACTTTTAAAAATTATATTATTTATAACGTTTTTTTCTATAATTACTGATGTTTGTCTTGCTAAACAAACCAGAGTGCTTGTTGTGCCTGTAAATATCGACACGGTTAATTCTGCAACCGGGCTTTATCCAAATATTTCAGACTTAATTGCCAATGATATAATCAACGGTTTAAATAAAAACTTAAATTTTGACGTCCCTGATTTAAACACAGCTGAAAATTTGATCGCTTCTCACGGTTTGTGGAAAGAATATAGAAATTTTTTAAAAAACTACAAAGACAGAAGAATAA
>CAYZIV010000257.1:1631-2823 GCA_964478475.1 uncultured Gammaproteobacteria bacterium
GGTTTGTGGAAAGAATATAGAAATTTTTTAAAAAACTACAAAGACAGAAGAATAATAGATTATAAAATTTGCGGACTGTTAAGGGAAAGACTTGGCATTGATAAAATATTGCTGGTATCTTCAGGTTTCAGCATGCAAAGCATGGTCCTCAAAAGGCCTTTTCTTTATAAAATCGGATTTACGCAGTTTGATGCTGTTCAATCTTTTTACAGAATGGATGTTTTGTTAAATCTCATTGACACCCAAACTCTTCTTGTTGATTTCGATAAAACTTATGACAGGAAATTTAAAGTGAAAAATTTTGAAATTCCTTCAAATTCTCTTAGTGATAACGTTGTTTCCACAAAAGAAATCAAGAAATTCTCAGATAAAATTGCAGAAAAAAGTTCACAGAAAATTTTTGAAAAAGTTGATGAAACAGTTTACACAAATGTACGGAGCATGGTCTTATCAAATTCACATATAAATGCCGAACCCACGGAGGGGGTTAATGTGACCACGGATGGTCCCATTATTATTGAAGACAAAAAATCAAATGAGGATTATTTAAAAAATAAAAGAAAAGAAAGTTTTGAAAACTGGATAAGAGAAAAAGTGGATTTTTAAAACAATTCTTATAAACATTTGTAAATTTATCCTTTAAGCAGATGCCTGAAGGATAAATTTTTTGATTTCCAATTTGTTTAATATAACTAAGGGGTTAAATGTTTAAAATTGATGTTTTAAAGAAGTACAGTTCAAATGGCAGAATTAAATAATATACAAAAAGTTCCGCAAACAAGCGCAAGACATCCTGTTTCTGTTCAAAAACCTGTAAACAAACAGGGGGCGGCGAAAAATTATGATGCATATCCACAATACAATTATTACAGTTATCCGGGGAATCCTGACAGTTACAATGTCCATGCTTCGCGAATAAAGAATCAATTTACTCCTATAGTTAATAAAAATAAGGGATATACAGAACTTACTTCTTTTAAAGCTCCTTTTTTAAATACAAAGGGGAAACTTTATCAACTAAATAACGGTCAGGGAGTAGTAGTTATTCCCAAAAAAGGCCCAACATCGATCAAGACATTCGTAAAATCAGGGTCATTTAATGAAGAAAAAAACAGAGGAATAAGCCATTTTATAGAGCATAATCTTTTTAATGGGTCAAAGGGCTTGGCTCCAAACGAGTTTGTGGAAAAAG
>CAYZIV010000258.1:0-2799 GCA_964478475.1 uncultured Gammaproteobacteria bacterium
AGCGGCTATATTCACAATAGTTTGAGATTTTCCCGTTCCCGGCGGGCCAAATACCGTTACAAGCGAATGATCGTTTATTGCTTCTATCACGCTTTTTTGACAATCACTAAGATCGAGCGGGGTTATGGTTATATTTTTTTTCTTATCTGTTTTTTTATCAGGTTTTTTATTTTTAACACCTCCGCAAGACTCCTCATGCACACCGGCTAAAGCTGTTTCTCTAAGTGTTCCTACAGGTTTTTCGGATATTTCACTAAGTTCATGCAATAAACCAGCCAGCACATTAGGTCTTTTTGTAAGCACAATCGCTGAAGCATCTACTACAGCTAGTCCTTCAATGGTTTCGGAAAGTAAATCACAAGAATTTGTTTCCAGTTCTTCAAAAACTGCTGAAATATCAATATCAGGAATAATTGCCTGCAGCGTGCTTAAAAACTGTTTTATTTTTTCTTTATTTAATGGCAGGTCAGGAATGTAGTCAATTAACCCTTCTAAAAGATGCTCTGCGGTTTCATCTTCTTCATCAAATTCCATTAAACTGACTAAAGCGCTGGTGTTCAGGGATAAACAGTCATCCTGTAAAATACATTTTATTTCAAGCTCGTCCCGCTCAAGCCGGCAAGGGACATATAAAAGCGGAGTAAGAAAATCTTCATTTTTTCTGTTTGTCGAGCTTTTCCCTTTTAAAAACAAAAACCCAAATATAAGTTGATAATCTTTTCTGGAGGCTTCTGCCTGAACCATTAATTCCGCAACTTTTCCTTCCGAACCGCTTATTTTAAGCGGTTTTTCCGGATTCAAAAACAAAAAACTTTTGTCTTCCAGAAAAAACCATTTATTTCCTTTGTCCTGCTTAAGGTTTTTGAATGAAGTTGACCTAACTTCTTCACTTACGCAGTCGTGGAGATACATAATCAATTTTTTTATAAAACTGTCTTTAAAAGCTGAATTTAATACTTTTGAAGCTTCCTGAAGCATAAAATTACTTTTCCTTATTGTTTTCCGGGTTTTCTACCTGTGGAATTGCATCCTGCTCTATTTTTTTAAGATAAAGCTCTTGTATTAAGACATAGACAACCGCAGCAATTGCCGGAGATAAAATCACGCCGACCACCCCAAGTGTGCTGGCAGCAAACAAAATAGCTGCAATAATTATTAAAGGATGCATTGCAAGGAATTTTCCAAGAATCATCGGCGTTAAAAGGTGATTCTCTATTCTCTGGACTATAATATAAACAAGCAAAACCCATAGAGCCAGCATAGGATCTATCGCAAGAGCTATAAAGATACCTGGAACTGAAGCAAGGATAGGTCCTGCTACTGGTATTATTTCCAAAACCCCTGCTACTATTCCCAAAAGAAGTGCAAACTCAAGTCCCACAATCTTTAGCCCGATAAAAGTCATTAAGCCCACCGAAAACATTAAAAACAATTGTCCTCTAACATACCCGCCGACTTTTTTTGCGATATTTGCTGATATTTCACCTGCTCTTTCTCTTATACTAACAGGATAAAGAGATAAATAGCCTTTGACCAGCTTTTTTTCATCAAGAAGCATAAAAAGAACAATTACAGCAAGAGTAAAAGCACCTACTATACCGGTAAAAACGTTTATTGTAATATTTATTGTTTTTCTTAGTACATCTTCTCCTATTTTGGTTAAGTAAGTCACCGTATCTGTAAGCTCTGGCATAAAGCCGAAATCCAAGGCTAATAATTCAAAGTCTTCTAATGTTGTAATAATATGATCCCAATAATCCGGTGATTTTTTAATTAATTCCTGGAATTGAGAAATAATTACTGATACAAACGGTATTAACAGTGTAATTATAACCACTAACCCTATGAGAAAAACAAGAGTAACAACGAGTCCGCGAGGCATTTTCCTGCTCATCCATTCAACGGGCGGATGAAGAGCACTAGTTATTATAAATGAAGCAAACAGTAAAAGCAGCGCATTTGTAATCTGCGAAACAAACAGCAGTAAAACAATAAACGCTAAAAATATTATTATGCTTGTTGGTGAAATGATTATTTTTTGTTTATCCATTTTTATTTATATTCTAATAAAACTATTACTTAACTATTATATTACTTTTTAAATCAGAAGTTTGTAAACTTTGATTTACATTATTTAAATATAAAAATTCTTTTAAAAACCATTATAAAGTGATAACTTTAAAATCGGAAGGGATAATTAAATGATAATCACATCAGGAAAATATAAAGGTAGAAAAATTAAAACAGCTAAATCACCGTGGCTCAGACCAACTTCTTCTAAAATTCGAGAAAGTATTTTTAATATTGTTCATTTGACAGAAGAGGGAACAATTTTTTATGAAGGAGATACTTTTTTTCTGGACTTATTTGCCGGAAGCGGAATTATGGGACTGGAAGCCCTTAGCAGAGGGGCAAAAAAAGTTGTTTTTGCAGAAAAAAATCCTGAAATAATAAAAGTTTTGAGACAAAATTTAGAAATAATCAAAACTCCTGAAAGTGTTAGTTTAATTACGGGAGACGCCCTAAAAATCCTCGATAAATTCAGCGAAAACGAATTTAATTTTATATTCATAGATCCGCCATACAAGTCTGATCTTTACAAGCCTGTTTTGAAAAAAATTCTAAAAAATAAAATACTTAAAAAAAATGGCATTATAGTGCTCGAACACGATGAAAGCCTGAATATTTCAGAAATTAATCCCGGTTTTGAGGTATATAAAGGTAAAATTTACGGAGATTCAAGAATCACTGTTCTTACTTCATAAAAAAATCAGGGCTGCCTACTACTAGGTTCGGTAG
>CAYZIV010000259.1:0-2755 GCA_964478475.1 uncultured Gammaproteobacteria bacterium
CAAAGGAAATGTGCTTACCTTTTTCAAACATTATTATTTCCGCATTTTCATCCATCCTTCTAAGCCTGGCAGCAGTACTTGCGCCACCTGCCACCCCACCAATTATAAGTATTTTCATTTGATTATTCCTCTAAATTAATTAAACATTTTTTTAAGTACGCAGCCTGGCATTTTTCGCAATAAATACATTTGCCATTTTCAACTATTGGTATTGGAAAACCATATCCCAACTCTTCAATAAGGCTTGCATCACAGATTTTTACATTGGGACAGGTAGCATTTTGCGGACAAATATTTTCTCTAATTTTCTTCATTTTCAATTTCCATACATTCGATAAGCTTTCTGGCTTTATCATCAATGACTTTGTAACAAACATTAGAACCTTTTTTATAACCTTCTATAATTCCGGCAGTTCTTAATATTGTTAAATGTTGAGAAATATTCGGTTGAGAAAGACCAAGTTTTTCAACCATAATCGTAACATTGCATTCCCCGTTACTTTTTAAAAGCCCTATAACTATTGCTAATCTTGTCGGATGCGCAAGAGCTTTAAGGACTTCTGCGGTTTGTTCAATTTTATTTTTCATTTACAAATATTTCCTCATCATTAATTCCAACTCGGTTTTTGATTGAAAACCTGAATTGTTCTCGAGAAGTTCACCATTTTTAAATATCAATAAAGATGGAATACTTCCAATTCCGTATTCCCGTGCTTTTTCTTTGTTTTTATCAACATCAACTTTTACAATTTTTATTTTGTCACCCAGTTCATTTGCAAGCTCATCAATAATTGGGGAAAGTTTTCTGCATGGACCGCACCAGGGAGCCCAAAAATCAACTAATACAGGATTTGAAGAAGCAAGAACTTCTTGTTTAAAAGTAGAATCGGTAACTTCAACAGCTTTTGACATAAAATTCTCCTTAATAATGATATAATGATATTCTAATATTAGAATATCATTATATGTTGTTTTGTCAAGGCAGTGTTAATTCAAAATTAATTCACAACTAGAGTTATTTAACCTGAATTATGAATTAATTTTGGATGAAATTTCAGTACTGCAGGGTGGGTTTCAACCTTACAGTACTCTTTTAATAAGATTTTAGAAACACCTTTTTTATCTGAAACGTTAATCGAAAAAACCTAAATTTTTTTAATTTTAATATTTCTTGAAAATCAACTGAAAAATTTTTTTATATTGTAGTGAAATGTTTTAATTAACATATTCAAAATTATATTAAACTAATGCCTGTGAAATATACTTCAAAGACAAGTTCGTTTAAATATATTATTTATACTTAGTTCTGCATTTGTTAATATGTATATTGTTAAAACGCGTTTTGGGAGGAAATTTTGAAAAAGTATAAAATAAAAATTTTATCAGCGGTTGATCATCATTTTAAATATGAAAATTTTAATAAATCCAAAATTCTATATAAAGACATAATTAAAGAATATCCTGAACAAATAGATGCATATTATTATTTGGGATTATTGGAAGCAGAATCCGGGAATATGGATAAAGCTATAGAAAATATGCATAAACTTATTAATATTAGTAATTATGATAAGGCTTATAATGCATTGGCAAAATTTTACTTGATAAAAAAAGATCTGGTAAATTCATTAAAATATCTAAAGTTAGCTTTAATTTACAATAGCAGATGTGAAGAGTCAAAAACTATTTTAAACAAGGTTTTTCCAAAAGAATCAAATTTTTTAAAAGAACATAATCTGGGAAAAATAAAAGAATTTATATTGTCTAAAGATTATTCTGAATGTAAATATAAAATGATTTACCCGGCTGAAATCATTGAAAGACGACCCCCAAAGTATGTTGATAGTTTATTAACTCCAAAACAAAGAAAATTGCTTAATGATGCTATTAATAAATACAAAATAAGTCATTGCGAAGAGTCTTTTGTAATAGAAATTCCTAACGGTAGGGCTTATTTACATCAAAACGACCAAACTTATATAATTACAGAAGATGGAAAATGTTTAAAAGACATGTTGGAACCGGAAATTCGGAAGATTAATCTCGAAAACCTCCCTCCAGAAATAGAAATAGCGGATAAAATGCTTGTTTTATCCAGCTCTTATGGTGGAAATTTTTATCACTGGCTAACCTGGACTATTCCAAGAATACATATGATAGAAAAAACAGGATATAGCCTGAAAGAGTTTGATAAAATCCTTATAAATACTGTAGGATTTAAATTTCAAAGAAATTTAATAAAACTTTTGGGAATCCCGGAAGATAAAGTAATAGGAACTATGCCAAACGGAGGTTTTTTCAAGGCAAAGACTTTGGTAACCGCTTCTCTTCCAAATTATTGGAAAACTCCATATTTTGTTACAGATAGCCTGCGGGAAAGATTTTTAAAAGAGGAATCTTATTCAGAAGATCAACCTAAAATAATTTATTTAAGCAGGAATAAAAGTTCAAGAAAAATTTTAAATGAATATGAAATGATGAATTATCTAAAAAACATGGGATTTGAGATAATTTATCCTGAATTGATGGATTTTAAGGATCAGGTAGCTGTTTTTGCAAATGCTGATGTAATTTTAGCCCCACATGGGGCGGGACTTGTGAATTTAACTTTCTGTAAACCTTTCACTAAAGTTATAGAAATTTTTAATGAAAAATTGAAAAGTTATATAGATACAGGTTTTTTTAGAATAAGTTCCAATGTTAATCTGGATCATTATATAATGTTTGGCGATCCAATTTCTGATAATAACTTGGA
>CAYZIV010000260.1:0-2729 GCA_964478475.1 uncultured Gammaproteobacteria bacterium
AAAGAATAATTTTGCAGAACCTGAAGATATTGATGATGACAAAAATTGTGAGTATTTGAACAAAATTATCGACCTGATAGACAGAGGAGAAAATATATTCATAACCGGTTATGCGGGAACCGGTAAAAGTTATATTTTAAATAAGTTGAAAAAAATATACAAAATTGACGTTACCAGCACAACCGGGTTGGCTGCTGTGAATATTCAAGGGCAAACAATCCATTCCTGGGCAGGAGTCGGTATTTGCAATAAGCCTGTTAATCAGGTTGTTGAAAATATAAGAAAAAGACCGCCTATAAAAAAACAGATTTTACATTGCAATATTTTAGCCATAGATGAAATTTCAATGCTGGACGGTAAAACGTTTGATTATATTGACTCTGTTTTAAGGCTTGTAAGAGAAAATGAAGCACCTTTCGGGGGTATGCAAATTTTGCTCTTCGGTGACTTTTTTCAACTCCCCCCTGTTGATAAAGAGAACGGATTTTGCTTTACGTCTGAATGTTGGGAAGAATTGAACCTTAAAACCGTTTTTCTCGAAAAGATACACAGGCAAAAAGATGAAAAATTAATTAGAGCCCTGAGTAATATGAGAATCAATAACCTTACAAAAGACGATGTTGAGCTTTTTCATAGCAGAGAAGTGAGTCACAACACTTATGATTCGGATATTTTACATATATTCAGCACTAATAAAGAAGCTGATAATTATAATAATTTTAAATTTAATGCTATCAAAAAACCTGTACACACTTTTATCGCCCAGGATAAAATTCACAAAAAGAAGAAAATAATTGAGGTAAATTCGGAAAATTCTTCTGAGGAATTGACAAAATATGATTTAATAGCTTGGGAAACTTTTGATAAATATTGCAAAGCTCCGCAGGTGTTGGAATTAAAAGAAGGCTGCAAAGTGATGCTTCTTAAAAATCATAATTTTGCAAAAGGATTAATTAACGGATCGTGCGGAACTGTTCATAAAATAGAAGAAGATTCTATTATCGTGAAGTTCGATAATGGGGTTGAAGAAAAAATTCCCAGCTATACCTTTGAATATTATAGAGAAGGTGAGCTTGCCGCTACAAGAGATCAATTTCCTCTGAGGTTAGCATACGGGATTACGATCCATAAGTCGCAGGGGATGACTTTGGAAAAGCTTGTTGTTGACTGTAATAGAATTTTTCAATGCGGGCAGGCTTATGTGGCATTAAGCAGAGTGAAAGCACTTGAAGGGCTTTATTTGAAGTCTTTTAATTCTAATAAAGTCTATGTTAATGACAATGTGGTTGATTTTTATAACTCCAGCGAGCAAAATTTGTTTAATTAACCTGAATTACGAATTAATTTTGGATGAAATTTCTGGATTTTTTATTAAAAATAACAGGCGACTCATTTTGATTAATAAGTTATAATAATTTTTATCAGTTTATGGGAATTCAAAGTATGGCAATAGATGGTTTTGCTTCCTCAACTTTTATAAAAAATAAAGAATTGAACTACAATACTCTGGGAAAAACCGGTTTGTTAGTAACAGAAGTGGGTTTTGGATCTCATAAGATTGATATAAGGTCACCGTTAAACAGAGAAGCTTTTAAAGATGCTGTTATAGCCGGTATAAATGTAATTGAAACCGGCTCAACTTATGCAAATGGAAATTCGGAACTTCTTATCGGGGATGTTTTGCAGGAATTGTTCAGTTCTAATACTATACCCAGAGAATCCATGGTTATAATAACCAAATCCGGATATTTACAGGGCGAAAATTATGAATTAAGCCAGGAACGCAAGCAGGACAATGTCCCTTTTCCGGAATTAATAGAATATGGGCCAAATGTAGAGTATTGCATTCATCCTGAATTCTTAGAAGACCAGATATCAACAAGTCTTGAGCGGTTAGAAATAGAAACAATCGATGTTTATTTGCTGCATGATCCTGAATGTTACTTGAAATGGGCTGAAAATAATAATATAAACTTAGCTCAAGCCAGGGAAGAATATTATTCAAGAATTAAAAAAGCTTTTGAATATCTCGAAACAGAAGTAGACAGGGGTAGAATTAAACATTATGGAATAAGCTCAAATACTCTTCCTGTAAGTTCTGACAGGTACGATTTTACTTCTTTAGAGAGAATTATTCAACTTGCAGATGAAATTTCACCTGATCATCATTTCAGTGTTATTCAATTTCCTATGAATATGGCAGAAACTCAGGCTTATACAGTTAATAATCAGTCTAATAATATGACTTTGCTTGAATTAGCTGAAAAAAATAACCTTGGTGTTTTGATAAATCGTCCGCTCAGCGCTGTTTATCAAAATAATTTAATTAAGCTGGTTGAGCCCGTTGTTCATAATCCGCCTGATATCAAACAAATTAATGATGAGTTGGAAATTATTCATGAATTAGAAAAATCAATATCAAAGAAATTAAAATCCGGTCCGGATAAGGAACTTGCAAAAATAATGGAAGAAAATCTCTATGTTTCCAATGAGTTGCTTGGTAACTGGCATGAATTTGATAGTATTTCAAACTGGCAAGTGGTTCTTGATAAGGACTTTTTGCCGAAACTCCGCTCCTGTAACAATATTATCCAAACCACTTCATTTAAAGATGAAGATCTGGAAATGGATTTATATGGCTGTACTTATAAGCTGGGCAGGCTTTATGGGCTTATTGCGAGCTATTATAAAGCTGAACAACTTAAATCAGTTGATAAAATGAAAAAAAA
>CAYZIV010000261.1:0-2718 GCA_964478475.1 uncultured Gammaproteobacteria bacterium
CAGGCTGGAAAAGGTTGTAAAATATGTTGACATCCCCTTACAGCACTCTCATCCGGAAATTTTAAAGAGCATGAACCGCCCAATAATAGATAACGGGAAATTAATCGAGCAAATAAAGGAGAAAATGCCGGATGCGGCAATCAGAACGGTTTTTATAACAGGCTTTCCGGGTGAAACTGAAGAACATTTTGAACATTTACTGAATTTTATTGAAAAACACCGATTTGATAAACTGGGGGTTTTTGAATATTCAAAAGAAGAATATACCCCATCAGGAAAGCTTAAAGGCCAAGTTCCGGCAAAAATAAAAAAATTCAGAAAAAATAAAATTATGAAACTTCAGCAAAAAATTTCGAAAGAAATTAATGAATCCTTTATAGGAAAAGAAATTCCCTGTATAATAGAGACAATTGGTTCTAAAAATGAAATTATCGGAAGGACATACAGGGATGCCCCGGAAATAGACGGATTAGTTTACATAAAAACAAAAGAAAATGTGATTCCCGGCGATATTGTCAATGTTAAGATAGACGCAGCAACAGAATACGATTTATACGGCACATTTTAAAGAAGGAAAAATGGATAAAGAAAAAGTCAAAGAATGGCTAAAATCAAAGTTAAGCAATGAAAGATATTTGCATTCCCTAGGAGCAGAGGAATCTGCAAAAGAACTTGCTTGCAGATTCGGCATAGATGAGGAAAAAGCCGCTTTCGCAGGGTTAATTCACGACAATGCCAAGAATATGCCCTATGAAGAAATGCTTAAATTCATAGAAAAACAAAACGTAGACATCGAAGAGAGCGTAAAAAGCAACCCTAAAATACTTCACGCGCACCTGGGAGCATATATGGCATCTAAAGACCTTGGTGTTACTGATCCTGAGATTCTAAATGCAGTAAAATACCATACTACAGGCAGAGTTGATATGAGTCTTTTTGAAAAAATTATTTACCTGGCTGATAAAATTGAAGCAAATACACGGGATCCGGATTTTCGACAAGAAGTTCTAAGTATCATAGAGAAAACAAATAATATAGATGAAGCGATTTTACTCAGTATAGACAGGACTATTAGAAGCCTTCTTGATAGAAAACTTCCGATTAACTACATTACTATTGATGTTTGGAATAAATATATATCATAAAAAAGCAATATAACTTGCGCAGCAGGAGTTGGAGTTGAATAATAAGAGTAAATACGCCCAGATTATTGTAGATGTTCCGGAACTTGATACAAGAACGTTTAGCTATCTTATTCCTGATGAAATGCGGGAGCAAATGAACCTCGGCATTCCTGTGCTTGTTCCGTTCGGCAACAGAGGCGTTGTAAGCGGTTTTATTGTTGGTTTTACTGATTATATGCCCGAAGGAATAAAAGCAAAAGCTATTTGTGAAGTCCTGGACACAGAACCGCTTTTTGATATTGAATATCTGCAGCTTTTGGAGTGGGCTGCAATATATTATTGCTGTAGCCTTCAATCGGTGATTGACGCGGCTATTCCTTCTAATTTACTTGCAAAGACAAAAAGAACTGTGCATTTGCTGACTGAAGACATTTCAAATCAAAACCTGACTAAAGATCAGCAAAAAATATATGATTTTTTGCTGGAAAAGAAAAAGTTTAATGTTACCACGCTAAAAAAAAGGACTAAAATCACTTATGCCAAGTTTTATGAGTCATTAAGACAACTTAAAACAAAAAAAATTGTTGAAATAGAAAACAATGTTGAAGGAAAAAAATCCGGGCCAAAAACTGAAAAATATGTGTGTTTGAATTCAAATTTCCCTAAAGAGAGCTTAACAGCTAAAAGGAAGACTATTATCGAAGCGCTAGAGATTATAGGTAATGACGTAAAGGTTTCTGAATTTATTGAAACAGCAAATACAACTTCGGCTACACTAAAAAAACTTGCAGAAACAGGGGCTATAGAGATTATAGACAAGGAAGTTTTTAGAAATCCCGCTAATATCTTCAAAAATGAAGAAGAAAAAAAATTCTTAAAACTCACTGATCATCAAAAAAATGCTTTGGGTCAAATTCTGGAATATATGAAAAATAAAGAGACAGAGCCAACGTTATTATATGGAATAACAGGTTCCGGCAAGACTGAAGTTTATATGCACGCAGTCAGAGAAGCAATAAAGCAGGATAAATCTGTAATAATTTTAGCCCCTGAGATATTACTGGCAACTCAAGTTGCGATGAGATTTGCTGCAAGGTTCGGAGCGGGAAATGTTGCTGTCTGGCACAGCAATATTTCTGATGGAGAAAAGTTTGATTTATGGAAAAGAATATCCAACAAAGAAATCAAGATAGTAATAGGGGCAAGATCAGCCATATTTGCCCCGGTTAAAGATCTGGGACTTATTATAATCGACGAGGAACATGAATCAAGCTATAAACAAACTTCTCCAAATCCCAGATATAACGCAAAGACAATTGCAAGTGAGCGGGCAAAAAGAACAGGTTCAGTTGTGGTTTTAGGTACAGCCACTCCTGACGTAGCGACGTTTTATAGGGCAAAAAATGCTCAGAGGATACTTATGCTTCCTGAGAGGATTGGCTCAGGCGGTCTTGCCCAGGTTAATATCGTTGATATGACCCGGGAGTTAAAACAGGGTAATAAAAGTATTTTTTCGAGAATCTTGAAAAAAGCTCTAATTGATACTTTTGAGGATAAAAAACAGGCTATTTTGCTCATTAACAGAAGAGGTTTT
>CAYZIV010000262.1:0-2716 GCA_964478475.1 uncultured Gammaproteobacteria bacterium
CAAAAGCAACAGTCTTTGTTGAGGATAGAGAACTTTTAAATGCTTATGCGGAAGAACTCAACATGCCTGTTAATGAGCTTATTCATCAACTTATCAGGCATCCTGATTTAAAAAAAATTCTTGAAGATTTAAAATAATTTTCGTGGCATTTTCGTGGCAAAAGTAATATAAAAATATCAAAAATGAAAAATGAAAATGAAAATTAAAAAGTTTTTAAAAGCCCTTATGTTAAAGAATTATCATAATAAATAAAAAAGAATAAAAACCCATCTAAACCATTTGATTCATACTTCTAAGCGGTAGGTCATTGGTTCGAATCCAATCCAGGGTGTTTTTGCTTTTTACAGGCTACAACCAAATTTTTTGCCTTTCCAAAACTTCTCAAAAAATCATATTTTTATTTCAATTTTGCAAAATTTTTGCAAGATGTAAAAATTTAATCTTTATATCTGTAAAGTGAAATAAAAGGTTGTCCCTTTTCCTTCTTCGGATTCAAACCATATTTTCCCGCCGTGATGGAGCTCAATGATTTGTTTTGACAAATATAAACCTAACCCTGTTCCTACCTGTTTTTTGCTTTTTTGATATTTCTTAAATATTTTTGCTTTTTCAGATTCAGGAATTCCTACACCATTATCAGTAACACCTACAAGGATTTCATTCTCTCTTTGCTCTGTGAAAACTTCAATATTAATCCCTTTGGGGTTATGTTTGATTGCATTGCTTATCAAGTTTAGGATAACCCTTTTTATTTCATCGGGGTCTATCTTAATTTCTGATAATTTTTCCTGAGTGTTTATGTTTATTTTAACTTCGTTATCATCAGCCAGACGTTTTATAGATCTTATTGCGTTATTTATTATCCTATTTATATCAGTTAGCTCTTTTTTCGGTTCATATTGTCCAAAATCCATGGAATAAACCCCAAGAAGATTGTTTATTATGTTTAAAATGTCTTCATTGGTCTTATATATATCTTTAAAATATTCAGAAATCTCCTGATCTGCAGTATCGGACTTCGTTGATATTAAAAGCTCCAATGTTTTTTGTATGCCCAAAATAGGGCTTCTCAGGTCGTGCACAAGTGAAGCCAGGAAGGTTTCTTGAATTTCCATAACTTCCTTCTTACTTAAGACATCCGCATAAATAGCAGCTATAGTGCCTACTATAAGTTTTAGACCTTCAACTTCTTCCCTGCTCCACATTCTTGGAATATCAGCACTTATAAGAATCCTGTCTGTTATTGTCTTTTCCCCCACTGTGGGCAGTATTTTTTCCAGAGGATAAAGCATAAAGGCTTTTATACTGCACTCATGTAAATAATTCTTTAATTCAGCGCTTTCCAGCTGCTCAACATCATTAATTACTATTATGTCGCCTTCTATGTAAGCTGAAATTTCTTTAAAAGTCTCGGCATCGAATAATGTTTTATCTTTTAGCTCCGCTATATTTCCTTTGATAACTTCATAAAGGACATTGAAATTCCCTTCGGAATCCACCTGCAGATGCCCTGCCCTGTTTACTTTATATATATCAGCCAGTCTATTTGTAAGGTACTCAAAAACTTTCAAAGGTTCTTCATAGGATTTAACTTCCATAAAAATATCTCTGAGAATTTTTTCGTATTCCTTGCTTTTGCTCAGATTGTTTTGCACTTTGAACATATGCGTTCCGATAGAGAGTTCTCTTGCTATCGGCATTAAATTTTCAAAGTTTTGCCTTGATAGAAGCTCTTTTGATTCAGTGTTTGTAATAAAAAACGCTGAATCCAGTTCATCCTTGTAAAAAACAGGAAACACTATTTCGTTATTTACACTAAGGCTTTCAAATAATTCCTTAAAAGCTTCGGGGTATTCAGGCGAATATATATCATCAATCACAAAAATATTCTTTTCTTCCAGCAGTTTATCTTTTAAATATTTGTCAAATTCCTTCGGGTAAATCATTTTCCCCTTTGCTGAAGGTATATCTTTAGTTTTCACATACTCTTCTATAACTTCTGAAAAGACGCCTATTTCTTTATCATAAAGCCTGAAATGCACCCTGTCAGCATTGAAAAGTTTCCCCAATTCCATTGTAATACTTCGAATAGCATCTTCCAGGTCATAACTTGTCAGGGTATTTATTATTATATTTTTTAAATATTCCTGATAATCATTTTCAAAATTAGACATAAAAACATTTACTCTTTTTATAGAGTTAATTTAATGCCTTATAAATCACGCTGCTACCTCCAAAAGCATAATTTTCGCAATTAAATTTATAAGAAACTGCCATCTTAATTAATCAGAGTCGTGAATTAATTTTTAGTGGAATTTCAAAAATGAGTTAATTAATATAAAAACAACATTCTTTTTATAACAATTGAAACAAAGTTATCGGGGTAAAAAATTCTAAACAACCCAATTCATGGGTTGTTTAAATAAAAAAACCGGACAGTTATCCGGTTTTTTATTTAAAATTTTCTAATTATTATTTTTTAATCAAAACGAAATACTAGTAAAACTATGAAATATATTGACGGCGCCTTGTCCAATCCATTGTCCCAGCTGTGAAAGTTGCTGCTGCCATCCGCCTGCTTGCGGCTGAGCCGGCATCTGTGGTTGCTGTGGCATCTGAGGTTGCTGCGGCATTTGCTGTTGCGGGGGTACTTGCTGCCATCCGCCCATTTGTGGCTGTGGCATCTGGGGTTGCTGCGGATAATTAGGTTGTTGCG
>CAYZIV010000263.1:0-2715 GCA_964478475.1 uncultured Gammaproteobacteria bacterium
CGGAGAGAAAAATGGATAAAAAGGTTCAAATAGGTCTTTTAGGAGTAGGCACAGTTGGAAGTGGTGTCCTGGAAACTCTTATAAACAGGGATTGTGAAGTTGAAATAAAAAAAATAGCAGATAAAAACCCATATAAAGCTGGAGAATATCCTGAATTACCATCAAATTTATTCACAGCAGACGCAAACGAAATAATTAATGATCCTGATATAAAAATAATGGTGGAACTCATAGGAGGAATTAACCCTGCCCTTGATTTCATTAAAAAGGCGATAGTAAATAAAAAACACATAGTTACCGCGAATAAAGAATTGATAGCAAAACATGGCAAGGAATTATTTGCTCTTGCAGAAGAACATAATGTTGTTATTTTATATGAAGCTGCTGTAGGCGGAGGAATACCAATAATAATGCCGTTAAGGCAATCTCTGGCCGGAAACAAAATCAGCCAAATAGCAGGAATTTTAAACGGGACAACAAATTATATTCTTACAAAAATGGAAGAAGAAGGGAGCGATTTTGAAACAGTACTCAAAGAAGCTCAAAACCTGGGTTATGCAGAAGCAGATCCTGCAGGTGACGTTAAAGGATTTGATGCGGCTTATAAAATAGCTATATTGGCTTCACTGGCTTTCAACAAACATGTTGATGTAAATGACCTTTATATTGAAGGAATCACAGAAATAACTCCTGTTGACATAGAATATGCAGATGAATTCGGATATAAGATCAAGTTAATTGCATTAGTCAGAAACGGAGAAGATAAATTTCTTGACATCAGAGTACACCCTATGCTGGTTTCCAAAAATCATCCTGTTTCAGGAATTGATGATGTCTTAAATGCTGTAGTAATTGATGGAGAACCGGTTAGCAGAGTAATGTTTTCCGGGCCGGGAGCAGGAAAGTTTCCGACAGCAAGCTCTGTTATAGGAGACATAATTTCTGTAGCTTCAGAAATGAACATAACTGACTATCCGCTGCCGATGATGCGCCACGATGAGCAAAAAAGCAATGCTAAAATAAAAAATATTAACGTAACCGCTAATAAATACTATATAAGAGTGACCACTGACAGCATTCCCGGAGTTATAGGCGACCTTGGCATAATTTGCGGAAAGAACGGCATAAATCTTTCAGGCATTGTTCAAAAAGGTCTTTTGGAAAATGGAAATGCAAGAATTGTTCTTTTAACTGAATTAGCAAAAGAAGAAGATATTCAAAGAGCAGTTAAAGAAATGTCTGAATCTCCAACAGTAAAGGAAATTAACAATTTAATAAGAGTTATGGATTAACTCCAATTATATAAGGATTTAATGAAAATGAAGCAGGAAACCTCTATAAAAAAAGACATAATAACCGGAAGAATAAACGAAACTATCGAAACATTAAACGAGGTAAAAAAGAACGCTGATACAATTGAGCACGCAGCAAATATTATAATAAATTCATTCAAAGCAGGGAAAAAGCTCTTAATTTGCGGAAACGGGGGCAGCGCTGCTGATTCTCAACATATTGCCGCGGAGTTAATCGGAAAATTTTATAGAATAGACAGACCTGCGCTGCCGACTATAGCATTAAACACAAATTCATCAATTATAACCGCTATAGGAAACGATTTTGGATACGATAAAACTTTTGTGCGACAAGTCGAAGCTCTGGGACAAAAAGATGACGTTTTACTGTCAATATCAACCAGCGGAAATTCCGAAAATGCGCTGGAAGCGTCAAAATTAGCAAAAACTAAAGGAATGAAAGTTATTTCGCTAACAGGCGATAGCGGCGGCAAACTAAAAGAAATTTCAGACATTACTATTCAAATAATGAGCACTAATACTCCAATAATCCAAAATGCCCATATTACGGTATGTCATATAATTTGCGAGCTTGTTGAGAACGAATTTTAGATAAAGCAATTTTTATATAGTATATAAAAATTGCTTCTACACTCCACACAGGAAAAATAGCTTGTTTATTGATTTATTGTAACCATGATCATAAAATGATATAATATAACTTAATTTAGAGGATTAAGAGCAATTTTATGATGTTGGGAGAAAAACAAAAAATGTTATCAAAACCTCAAAAAGCCAGAGACAGACTTGTTTTGGCTCTTGATGTAAACACAAGGGAAGAAGCTCAAAAGCTTGTTTCCGAACTAAGAGATTATGTGGGCGTTTTTAAAGTAGGGCTGCAATTATACACAAGCGTAGGTCCTGATATTGTAAAAATGATTCAGGATGAAAACAGAGAAATTTTCTTCGACGGAAAATTCCACGATATTCCCAACACAGTTGCCAAAGCCGGAGCAAATTTAGTTAAACAAGGCGTGACTTTTTTTAATATTCATATTTCAGGGGGGTCAAAAATGGCATCCACCTGCATTAAACTCTGCTCGGAAACAGCAAAAAGCTACGGTTTTCCAAAACCGACTATTCTTGGAGTTACTCTCTTAACCAGCTTCGGACAAAAAACCCTCACAGAAGAACTTTTAATAAAATCGAATATAGACGACTATGTCACCCAACTAGCAAAAGTAGCGAAAGAATCAGGCCTGGATGGAATTATAGCAAGCGCAACAGATGTCCCGAAAATCAAAAAAACCTGCGGCGAGGACTTTATAATTTTATGCCCTGCAATTAGACCTACCTGGTCAGTTGTAAACGATCAAATAAGAGTAGTTACCCCCAGAGATGCTATCAAAGCAGGAGTTGATTA
>CAYZIV010000264.1:0-2702 GCA_964478475.1 uncultured Gammaproteobacteria bacterium
CTAAACACAAACAAAGACGTGCCCATTGAAAAACATATTACCTCATCAAACCAAGTTGTGCTTGATTTAGAGGATATAAGACCGGCACAGTTTGTAAACACTGTTTACAACGGAGCTACGGAGTTTGATCATGTTATTTTACAACCTTTAGCCGGAAACAAAATGAGGGTATTCCTTCAAGGGCGTGACGTTTCCTCCAGTAAAATCATTCTTGACACCAGGGGCGGTTCTTTTGATATTGCTTCAAATCATATTCCTGCAGGAAACTCCGAAAAAAGTTCTTCAAACCAAGTAAAGCCAAGCCAAAAAACCACAAAAACCTCAGCTAACCCTATATTTATTGATCTCTCAGGAAAAAAGACCGCAGCGGCTCCTATAGAAGACAAGTCTGTAGATAAAATAAAAACAATTACGCCAATTATTTCCTACAATAAAAATAAAAGCAATTTCCAATCCGCACAAAAATCAATGGACAATAACAATTTTTCCAACGAAATTTACGGAGCAAGCATTTTTGATTGGATATTAAGATTCATAACTCTTGCAATAATTATATTTGCGGGATTTAAGGCATTCAGAAAACCTAAAAATATTGAAATCAACCTCACCACAGATAACATGAAAAACAGAGAAATGAACCTATTCAAATCAGCTCAGGCACAAAAAGACCTTTTGACAAAGAGCTTGGGAGCAGGTGGAGTAAGGCCAAACACCGCCAAAAAATCCAATTACACTGCAACATCTCAATATGGAATCAATGAATACAAAAACAGCCAGCTTCCTCCAAGAAAAACAGGTTTTTCATTACCGGAAAGAAGCAGAAATACAATAAAAAAACCGGCTGCTGCCAAACAAAATCTTGGAATCAAGCCCTCAAACACACAAGTTAAAGAACAAAAAAGACCGGTAAATTCTGCAAAAGTAACTCAAAAACAAACAGCAAAAGCCGCACAAGATTTTGATGGAGTGAAGTTCTTGGAAACAATGGCTTCTATATATCAAAAAAGCGGCAGAACAGATTTAGCAACAAGTATACAACAGAATCTTCTAAACAAATAATAAGCTATATTTTAGGCGATAAATTGCAATTTATCGCCTAAAATTTTTCAATTTTAATATATAATGCAAGCTTTTTTTAATAAAAAACAAAACTGTCGCAGTTTTTAAAGCTGAAGACACCAAAATAAGCGCTAATTTTATAACTTTTCGAGAGACAACAGCGGCTAAAATCCCTATTATCAAAGTTATAACTATTGATTCTCTGGGATTATTCCTCATAACAGTAATTAATGACTTTTCTTGAGCTATAAAATCAATGCCTTTGGATATTTTGTTTCTTATTTCCTCTATATTTTCTATTTCTTCAAATTGTTTAGCCATTTTTCAAATTCTTCTCCAGTTTTTTTAAATTCAGCAATGGATTTTTTAGGTTCCATAAACACTTTGTAGAAAAGACTAATAGCCCAAATTACAAATATTAAAGGAACGCCCAAATATATTACGGTTACCAACAACAAAGCCACCCAGGAAGAAACGACCTGTGATAAAAGAGAAATAATCAAAAGTCCAAGAAAAATAAGTCCTGCATATCCTATTATAATTGCAGAAAGTATCAAAAAAACTGATTTTACAAGCATTGAAAGGTTTTCGGTCAACTCTCTTTTTACCAACTTCAAATGTTGTTCAATAAGAGAAATCACCTCCAGGGGCAGTTCTTTTATTAACTTTATCAAATTATCATTATTGTTTTCGGGTTTTTCCATATTTTTCCCTCTGATTAACAGCAGATAAGCAAGGTTACTCCTCACCCATCCCGGAAAACTTATAATAGTTGATATTTAAATTTATTTAAATATTATTTTCCCGATAAGAAAACCTAAAAATATTGCCCCAATAAGGCTTTTTCCAGGATTTTTTCTCACCATGCAGGAAGTGTCTTCTTTTATTTTATTTACATTGTTGCTTCTAAAGAACTCGGCTGTAGTATGTAGTTTCTCAGCCGCTTTATCGAGCTTTTCAGCAGTTGTTCCCATAAATTCATTAAGGTTAACGCTCACCTGCTCCTCTACTTCAGAGGCTTTTTGTTTAAACTGCTCGGCTCTGTCTAAGAGATTTTCCTGAATTTCTTTATAATTTTCTTCTGTCATAGTTAACTACTCCTTTTTTATATATAAAGTTCTGTTGTTTTCATTTTTTGCGTTTTTATTATGACTTATTTTAAAACAAATTTCATTAGTTAGGCTAATAATTTATTATTATGACCTATAAATTATGATTGTCCTCATTTTTAAATATATTCTTAATAATTGAAGTTAATAATTAATTACCCGAATGGATTGAAATTTAAAAACCACATTACCGTCTTTGTTCATAGAAAGATAATTTATCTTAAATTCGAAAAAATTAAAATTTTTGCTGTTAACCCACGTCATGCTGAACTTGCGAAAGCGAGCAGAGGCTGAAGGGTGGGCTTTGCCCGCCCGTAATGCCGTTTATGGCGAGCTTTCAAGACAGTTTCAGAATCTCATAAATGCACGGTCACAGCTTACATACCTTGTTAATAAGACCCTGAAATGAATTCAGGGTGACAAGCTGGGATTTCAGAGTAAATAAACAGGAATTTATCGATTAAATAGAAGAATAATAAGTGTTTAAAAAATTGATTTCTTCTGAAAGATCGTTAATTAATTTTTGTACGTAGT
>CAYZIV010000265.1:0-2684 GCA_964478475.1 uncultured Gammaproteobacteria bacterium
AAATTATTTTACACATTATATTAAATGTAAATTAACCGATTAATTAACTTGAATAGTAAAATAATCAAATAATTCATTATGATTATATAATCTTTTTCAAAGTATTATAAGAAGTATTTTTGCTTCAATAATCTTGGTTAATTTTATTTCAGTTAGCTATAAAAGAAAAGATTTGCAACAATAACTTGCATTTTAAGAAATGTTTCTGTTTACATATAATTATATTAAAGATCAAATGAGGTTAGAAAGATGAAACAATTTGATCCTAAATGTTTAAATGATTTTAATTTTACGGAAATTTTATATTCTAAATCAGACTGGATTGCAACAATAACAATAAATAGACCTCAGGTTTATAATGCATATAGTATAGTAACTCTTCAAGAAATGATTCAAGCTCTTCAAGATGCCATATGGGATGATGGTATAGCAGTTATTGTTATAACCGGCACAGGAGATAAAGCATTTTGCACTGGAGGAGATGTTAAAGAGTACGCTGAAGAATTTTTAAAAAAACCACGGGATTTCTGGAAATGGATGGGAGTTTTTACTCAATTTCATGACCTGCTAAGAAACTCGGGGAAACCGACAATTGCAAGATTAAACGGAATGGTTGTCGGTGGAGGAAATGAAATTAATATGTCTTGTGATTTGGCTGTAGCAGCTGAACACGTAACTATTAGACAGGTAGGGACAAGCGTAGGAAGCCTCGCAGCAGGTGGAGCGACTCAATTTTTGCCATTAATAGTAGGTGATAGGCGAGCACGGGAAATTTTATTCTTAAATGAACCTATTTCAGCTCAAAAAGCCTTGGAATGGGGTCTTGTTAATTATGTTGTAGATAAGGATAATCTTGATAATAAAATTAATGAACTTGCTGAAAAATTAATAAATAAATTTCCTGAATGTATGAGATATACAAAGCAACAATTGAATTTTTGGAAAGATTTTAGCTGGAATATGACAGTTGGACATGCCAAAGATTGGTTAAGTTTGCATTTTTCTTCTTATGAAGCTTATGAAGGCATGCAAGGATTTGTTGAAAAAAAACCCCCTGATTATATGAAAATCAGGAATAAAGCTTCTTCTGGATTATCTTCCGAAACAATGTGGGGACCTAATATTAAAAATTGTAATAACTGCGGAGCAAGAGGAATTCCTCAGGAATTTGAGTTTTGCGGAAAATGTGGAAAAAATTTATAAAATACATGTTAATTATATTTTTCACGGTTTTTATTATAGATAGAAATAGTAAAAAAGAACCTAGTCATTTGAAAATAAAGGAAATATGCATTGATGAGTTCTGTTGACCCCTATTTTAAACCTAATACCCTGGGGGGTAATATTAGCGCTTTAAAGATGAAATCTAATCCGGGTAATATTTCATTTAAATCTAAAATTCCTCCGGCTCCTCCTGAAAAAGTTATGAAGGGACTTGGTAAAGTCGGAAAGAAAATGGCAAAAAGTCTTTGGAATAAAAATGGAACATTATATAAAACAGCGAAATTGGCTAATAACATTCCGGGATTAGCTGAAGCGGCATTTGTTTTTCTCGTGACTACAACATTAAGACCTGCAACTATAATGGCTGTTCCGGGACCTAAAAAAGAAGATAGGCAGTATGCAGCCGGTCATTCTATATCAACTGGGGTCGTGGGTTTGATTTTTGGAATGCTTTTATTTAAACCATTTGCCAGTTCTGCTAAAAGGCTAGGGGCTAAAGCTGCGAAGAAAATGAGAAAAAAAATCATTCAAGAAACTATGGGAAAAGAGCAGCTTGAAAAACTAAAAAATGCTGCCAATCCAAAAGAAAAAATCGGAGTATTAAGAGAAGTTTTAAGAAATTATCAAACAATAGAACAAAAGGGGGCTCTTGGGCATACAATTAAAAAAATTCTGGATAATCCAAAAACTGTTGAAATAAATGAATCTCATAAAAAGATTTTTGGCGGAGCCGTTAAAAACCTAAAATTAAAGCCTGAACATAATCAGATTTTAGAAAAAGTTATTAAGGGTGGAAAAGTTGCAAAAAATCAAAATAAAGGACTTAAAGAAATATACAAAGAAATGAAGCCAAATGTTGACTCGTTAAACCCTTTATTTGAGTTAAAAGAGAAATATTCCAATTTTAATTATATATCGAATAATATAGTTAAATTTGTAACAGCTCCTCTACAAGCGATGATGTTGGTAGCTCTTGTTCCTCCTATAGTAAAAACTGTTTTTGGGCAGAAAAAAAATAAAGCTAATAATTCTCCCACACTTCCTGCTTATTTAAACTTAAATCAGGATAATAAAAATATCTTCAAAAATTTTTCACAACTGAGGATTGGGGATAATATGAGAGGAGGGAAAAGATGACTATGTCGGTAAAATCTGTAGGATCAAGTATTTATAAAAATTATGCGAAAATAAATAAAAATAGTAAAAATTTGCTTGATAAAGGAATGGACAAGCTGTATAAAACAAAAGCTATGAATTGGGCGATCAATAAAGCTTCTGAAACAACAATTAATTCTAAAGGACAAAAGGTAGCTAAAATAGATAAAATTTATAAACATCTTCCTGCTGTTTTTGCTACTTTTATATCTGGTTTTTATGTTTTAAATGCTTATAAATCTAAAGACATACCTGCGGAGAGAAAGAATTTTTATGCAATAAACACTGCTACATTTACAGGAATA
>CAYZIV010000266.1:0-2679 GCA_964478475.1 uncultured Gammaproteobacteria bacterium
TTTGATGAAAAAATTGGCGGATCAATCCATTTGGCATTAGGTTCATCTTATCCTGAGACCGGCGGAAAAAATAAATCAGGTCTGCATTGGGACATTATTAAAAATATGAAAACAAATTCAAAAGTGTATGCAGACGATAATTTGATTTATGAAAACGGTAAATTTCTTATTTGATTTTATATATTTTTAAAAGCCCTCTTTTATATAAGGGCTTTTAGATTTGAAGTTTTTTTACTTACCCGGTACAGTTAAACTTCCAACTGAAAAACGGTTTAAAATAAATTTTAATTTGTTATGACTATATAAATTTAATGAATAAAAAAAGTTGCTAAAAAGACAAAAGATTAATTTTAAATTGCAACATTTTGTTATAAAAATTAAGATGTGTTTTAAAATATGAAATTAAAGTATTATAATAATCGTGGTATAAATACTTATAAACAAAAATAGGAGAAGAGCATGAAAGTAATTATTGAAGATGGTTGTATAGCTTGCGGAGCTTGTGAATCAATTTGTGAAGACGTATTTTCCGTAGAAGATACAGTGGTTGTTAATGAAGCAAATATTCCCGGAAATGAAGAAGCTGTCAAAGAAGCCGCAGAAGCTTGTCCTGTAAGTGTTATTATAATTCAAGAATAATCTGTAATTTTCTGGCATAGGGTTCAGGAAATATTGGATAATGAAAGTAATTAAAATAAGAAGTTACTTTCAGGTTTTGACATAAACATGAGAAAAAGGCTGCCTTCTTGGCTTAAAAAAGACATATTTAACACTGATAAAACTGCGTTTGTAAGAAAAATTCTTAAAACTAACGGGCCTAATACAGTTTGTGACAGTGCCCGGTGTCCAAATAAAGGTGAGTGTTATGCAAATAACACTGTAACTTTTATGATACTCGGCAAAAATTGCACAAGGAATTGTAAGTTTTGCGGTGTAAACTCTATGCCTCCTGAACCTGTTAATCCTGAAGAGCCGGTTTTAATTGCTCGGGCTGTTAAGGATTTAGGGCTTAAGTATGTGGTAATAACTTCTGTAACAAGAGATGATCTTGAAGATGGCGGAGCGGAACACTTTGCCCGCACTATTAAGGAAATTAAAAATTTAAATCAAGACACAAAGGTGGAAGTTTTAACTCCTGATTTTCAAGGCGATATAAAGGCTATAGATGTTGTAATTAAGGCTCAACCTGATGTTTTTAATCATAATGTTGAAACAATAAAAAGACTGTACCCAATCGCAAGACCGCAAGCCGATTATGAGAGGTCATTAGACTTTTTAAACTATATAAAATCTCAAAAACCTGATATGGTTATTAAATCCGGTTTTATGGTCGGATTGGGTGAAGATTTTGAAGAAATAACCTGTCTTTTACAAGATTTAAAAAATATAAACTGTGATATAGTCACCGTTGGTCAATATATTCAACCTAATAAATCAAGTATTGAGGTTGAAAAATATTTAACGCCTCAGGAGTTCAAAGAGATTAAAAAAGAAGCGTTTAAAATCGGCATAAAATGTCCGGTGACCGGTCCTTTTGTCAGAAGTTCATATAAAGCGGAAGAAATTTTGAATAAACTATAGAAAAGGGCAGCTGTCCTTTTCTATAGTTTATTTTATTTAATCTGTTGATTTATCCAGTAATTTATCAGTTTCCAGTGTTGATTTTAATCTTTCATGCATGGTTTGCCAGTTTACATTGTCGAGAAATGCATTTATATAAGATTTTTTATCAATGCCGTAATCTATCATAAAGGCATGCTCCCAGGTATCCATAATTAAAACAGGTCTAATAAATGCCGGAACATGAAAGATATGCTGGTCAACAACGAAATTTTGAATTTTTCCATTTCTATAATTGTAACCTGTCATTACCCATCCTGCTCTTGAGGCCATTCCTGCGCCTTTTAAGTCCTGAATATATTTGTCCCAGCTCCCGAAGGATTTTTCGACCAGGTTTTTCAGCTCTTGTGAAGGTTCTTTGTAATCGGGAGTGAGGTTTGAAAAATACATTTCATGAAGAACCGCTCCGTTGAGATTATGGGCAAGTTCTACTTTTAAGCTTCTGTATTCTGAATAATTATGATTACCGGTTGAAGGATCGATGTTTTCTAGTTTTTCATTGATTTCATTAACTTTAGCAACATAACCTTTGTATAATTTAAGATGCTGGTTTAACTGCTCTTCGCTGATTCCTTCCAGGTTTCCCGGCAGTGAAGTAAAATCCTTCTCTTCTATAGTATCAGCTTGAATCATAATTTTTTCTGCGGTATTTGCCATTATTGGGTCTCCTATCATTAAAAATGTTATTAAAAAAATTGTTATTAGCATATTAAATCCCTTTTTTTATTTTTATTATTAAATTTATAAATTATTAATGATTCAAGAATTTTAGTGTGCAAGTCCATAAAAATAAATTAACCGCATGAATAAAAATTAATAAAATAAGAATTTTTATAAAACTTAAAATTTGAACCAAAATTTAAAATAAATGATATACTTTACGAAAATTGGTTAAATGAGAGTTTGGTTAATTAAAAAAGCTGCGGAATTATCAGTGTTAATGGCGGAAAGGGGAAATTAAATGAAAGAAAATAATATTACCCTGTATGATGAAAAATTCATGCTCTATGATGCATCAGAACATCAAAAAAAATTTCTCACTGAAAGCAGTTATACAAT
>CAYZIV010000267.1:0-2639 GCA_964478475.1 uncultured Gammaproteobacteria bacterium
TTAAACTTTAAATTTTAATTTGAGCCCAAACTCTTTTTCAAAAAAATCTTTTTTATCCTGTGCCTTAAGAATTTCAAAGGAACAATCAGGGGTGTTAAGCTTTAAAAAAACAATTATAGTTGATTTTTTAAAATCAACAGTAAATTCCAGATCATTGATAACACTGCGGTGAGTTCTGTCTAATCCGTCAGCGAGTCTAACCAAAGCGCCGAGTTTATTAACAGCAGATTTTGCCTCGTTTGACAGGCAGTTATAACAATTATGCTTTTTCCTGGGAAGTTTGCCTCTGTGATATCTTGCAATATTTGCGATAATTTGTTTCTCCTCTTGCGAAAACCCCGGCAAGTCATTTTTCATTATAAGTTTATAAGCATTTTTATTATGCTTATCAGCAGAAATATAATAGCCGATATCGTGTAAAAGCGCTCCGGCTTCCAGGAGATCTCTTTCATTTTCCGATAAATTATGAACAATGCCTTTTGTTTTGTCAAAAAGTATTAAGGCAAGTTTGGTTACTTGTTGTGAATGAGCAGGTTCTGATTCGTATTTGTTGAATAATTTTATAATGCTTTCTTGTCTTTTGTGATCAATCAATATAAAAAACCTTTTATGTTCTAACCAACCAGTCTTTTTATTGTATCAAGAAGTTCTTCCTGATTAAATTCTCCTTTTGTTATATATGCATCAACTCCGACATTAACTCCTCTTTTTTTGTTTTCTTCTGAAGTAAGTGAAGTAACCAAAATGATAGGTATATTTTCATATTTTTTATCCTGTCTGAGTCTTTCTGTGAATTCAAACCCGTCCATTTGCGGCATTTCAGCATCGGTAATTATAAAATCGTAATCATTTGCAGCAACTTTAGTTAATGCCTCAAAGCCGTTAATAGCTGTATCAACTTTATAACCTGAGGCTGCGAGAATATTTTTTTGTAAAGTTCTTGTGGTTGCTGAATCATCTATTATAAGAGTTCTTTTCTTTTCAGTTTTGACCGCAGAATTGATTGTTAATGACGGTCTTCCCACAGGTTTTCCGAAATCCATATACGCTGATTTAATTAAATCATTTACATTTAAGATAAGACAAAGTTTTCCTGATCCTAATGTTGTTATTCCTGCCACATTTCTAACTTTTAGTAAAGGCGGAGATAGGTTTTTATGTAAAATTTCCTGGTCCCCTATTAGCTTGTCTACTATAAATCCAACTTGCGTATCTTCTGCTTGAACTACTATTACTACAAGCTTACCGGTTTTATCAGGATTTTCGGAAAACTCCAGAGTTTTTGCCAGAGAACAGATGTGAACTGTTTTGTCTTCAACCAGAATAGATTGCTGCCCTTCTTTATAAAATATTTGGTCACGGTCTATAAGCAGCGTTGTTTTGATTGAATTTGTAGGTATCGCAAAAATTTGAGAATTGATTTCTACAAGAAATGAGTTTATTGTTGCCATTGTCACAGGGATTCTGACAGAAACTTGGCAAGCTTTTCCTAAATTTGACTTTATTTTTATATTCCCGTTAAGTTGATTAATTTTTGTATATACAATATCCAGTCCTATTCCTCTTCCTGAAATATCAGTAACCGTTTCCCCGGTAGAAAAGCCCGGCCAGAAAATAATGTTCATTATTTGCTCTTCTGACATTGCTTCAATTTCCTCAGGAGTTAAAAGTCCTTTTTGAAGAACTTTTTTCTTGATTGCATCTACGTCAATCCCTTTTCCGTCATCAGTTATTTCTATTAAAACACTGTTTTCGAGATGATAAGCAGCCAGCAAAATTTTGCCGGTCGGGGGTTTGCCTTTTGCAACTCTTTCTTCGGGAGTCTCTATTCCATGGTCTATAGAATTCCTGATTATATGCATAAGCGGTGATTTGATTTCTTCAATCACCTTTTTATCAACACTGGTTTCACTTCCTGTTATAAAAAATTCAATTTCTTTATTTTTTTCCCTGGCAATATCTCTTACCATTCGAGGAAAAAGATGGAATATAGTCGCTAAGGGAAGCACTCTTACGCTTTTAATTTTTTCTTCTAATCCGCTGACTATTAAATTTAACCGTGCATCATCTTCCTGTACAGTTTTATAAAAAGAATTCATTTTGTTCATAATATTCAGAATTTTTGAAGAACTTTCTTCAAAAAAAGTATTTATATTCTTAAAATGGGAATTTTGATTTCCGTAAAAAACTGAATCAGCTCCTTTATTGAATTTGTTGGCATGTTTGAAATGCTGTCTGGTTTTATTCCATTCTCTATGCCAATCTTCAACATAATTAATCATTTTTTCTATATCAGCTAAATGTTCTTTAGCTTTGATTTTTGCTATGATTAATTCGCCTGATTGATTTACGAGTTGGTCAAGTTTTTGAGTGTCTACTCTCAAAGTTTTAATTGTATTGCTTTCGCCAAATCTTTGATCAAAAGTTTCTTGTTTTTCTTCAGCCTTATTCTTTTGTGGATAAATATCCGTGCTTCTTCTGGCTGGAGAGTATTTTAGCTTGTTTTCATTTGTTTCAGGAGTATAGACGCCTGTGTTTTTTGAGATTTCTTTTTCAACTTCCGTTGTTTCCCTTGAAACCGCAAGTTTTAACATTTGATGAAGAACAGTTATTCTCTGTAAAAGAAGAGAAGGGTCTTC
>CAYZIV010000268.1:0-2637 GCA_964478475.1 uncultured Gammaproteobacteria bacterium
AACGGTTTTTTTATTGTGTTTTCATCTATTACAAGAGAAAATGGACTGTACCCTTCTGCTTCTACAGATAAAATCAGCGGTCCTTGTTTTGCAACATCAAGTTGAAACATGCCATTTCGATTTGTTCGCGTTTTTATTCCCAGAGCCGGAATTGATACAACAGCATCTTGTACAGGCCTCCCTGTGTTTTCATCA
Source organism: uncultured Gammaproteobacteria bacterium (assembly GCA_964478475.1). Classification (GTDB taxonomy): domain Bacteria; phylum Cyanobacteriota; class Vampirovibrionia; order Gastranaerophilales; family UBA9971; genus CAYZIV01. The sequence continues at coordinate 196 of CAYZIV010000268.1, forward strand.
ATTATTGTTCCTGAACCTGTAATTATATGTTCTTTGTTAACTATTCCTGTAAGCATCTGTGCTGTTGATTTATTGCTTGTGAAAAGACAAAAAATGAGCAGTAATGTCATTAACGAAATCCTGCAACCCCATGATTCCTTCTGGAAAATCATAGTTCCTCCCCCTTATTAAATTTTTAAAAACATATTCCCCCTTCTTATATTGAATTTTATATCCTAACTTTAATTCTTGCATTGGAAGAGGGGGTAGTCAGGTTGGAGAAACTATTTTCATAATAGCTGCAATCCGGCTATGCGTTTTTTGCTATAATTTTTTAAAAGTAAGGTTAAAAATATGATCGATAAACTGATAAACAAAGCTGAAGATTCTCATAAACTTAACAGGGATGAGCTCACAGCTATATTGAAAACAGACGGGTTTGACAAAGAACTATTCGAAGCAGCAGATCGGGTAAGGAAAAAATACGTCGGAGACGAAGTTCACCTGCGTGGTTTGATAGAGTTTTCCAATATTTGCAAACAAAACTGCCTGTATTGCGGGCTGAGACGGGATAATAAAAACCTTGAAAGATACAGGCTTACCGATACAGAAATAATTACCCTTGCTCAAAAAGCAGTGTCATACGGATACAAAACCCTCGTCTTCCAATCAGGCGAAGATCCTTACTACACTCCGGAAAAGCTGGGAGCAATAATTAAAGAAATTAAAAAACTGGACGTAGCTGTGACCCTTAGCATTGGGGAAAAAACATCCTTAGAATACGAATCTTACAGGCAATGCGGCGCTGATCGGTACTTAATTAGGATTGAAACCACTGACAGAGAGCTTTATAAAAAAATGCACCCCGAAATGGATTTTGACAACAGGGTAAAATGTATAAAGGAAATAAAAAAACACGGTTATGAAGTGGGAACAGGCTGTCTTGTCGGGCTTCCCGGACAAACTATGGAATCATTAGCCGATGATATTTTATTTTTCCAAAACATCGACGCTGATATGATCGGGATAGGTCCGTTTATTCCCAACGAAAATACTCCACTAAAAGACGCAGAGGGCGGAACTTTTGAGCTTGCAATCAAGGTTATGGCACTCACCAGACTGCTGCTTCCGGACATCAACATCCCTGCAACCACCGCTATGGAAACATTAAACCCCAACGGCAGAACCATTGCACTCCAAAGTGGAGCGAATGTCGTGATGCCAAACGTCACAGATTCCGATTACAAAAAAAAGTACGAAATTTATCCGGGGAAAATTTGTCTTGATGATTCTCCCGAAAAATGCCGCGGATGCATAACCGACAAAATCAATGCTATCGGGCGTTCTGTTGCAAATAACCAAGGGTTCCGCATGAATAAATGTAAAAATCCAATTTACAATTTGTAAAAAAACGTTTGAATCGTATAAAAATCGGGAATTGTATAAATGAACTATTTATAGTTTATAGTAAGACGGAAGCGGTCAAGAGCTTTGAGGGTGCACATCTGTGCACCCTCTTTGTTTTTAATAAATAGTGGAAGAAATCCTTACCTGCTTTCCCGATCGTCAGCCTGAATGCTCTGTTGGTCACCCTGAATTCATTTCAGGGTCTCAGCAACAAGACATATAAGCTGAACCCGTCCGTTTCCCAGATGCTGAAACAAGTTCAGTATGACGGGAGTAGCGCAGTCATAGCAATTAACTAAACTCGTTTAGTTTAAGCGTCAAACACTTCGCAGAACCGCCGGCTTTCATAAATTCGCTTAAATCAACCTGATACAAATCAAACCCCTTCTCGTTTAATACCGATTTCAGCCTTTCAGTCGTGTAATTCATTATAACCGAACTATCAATACTCACTGCGTTACAGCTGAATGCGGCGGCTTCTTCGTCATTAACGGCAATCCGTTTTTCAGCAGGGAAGTTTGTTTCAATAACCCTGTTGCCGTACTCATCAAACGCCTGGGGATAATACAGTAAATATCCGTCTGTTAGCGGGCAAAAACAAGTATCTAGGTGGTAAAATCTCGGATTTGTCAGCTCAAGAGAAATAACTCTCACGCCAAAAACCTCGGAAATAAAATTATGCGAAGAAATATCGCTTCTGGGCACATAGCCGGAGTATAAAGTTTCCCCGGAAAACAGCGCATCACCAGCGCCTTCAAATGACACGTTTTGAGGTAGAGAAATTGTCTCAAATCCTTGTTTTTTCAACCACTCTGTATAAAATTTCTCTTCAGGCTGGCGTTCTTTATGCCTAAAGCGGCTTATGATCGCTTTATTTTTGTATATTAAAGCAGCATTAGCGGTAAAGACAATATCCGGAAGCCCAAGTTGAGGTTCCATAGTCAAAACTTCCGCACCGAGGTTTACTATTATACATTTCAATTCGTTCCAGGAGTTTGTAGCCTTCTCGTTTGCACAGGCTGTACCCTTTTTCATCCATGGATTTATCTCATAATC
>CAYZIV010000269.1:0-2627 GCA_964478475.1 uncultured Gammaproteobacteria bacterium
TGACTTAATCCAGGCTGACCAGGCGGCAAAACTTGAAAAACTAGCCGAAACACCTACAAGTTAATTCAAATTATAAACTTTGTCATTATCAAATAATTTTAATTCAATATTAAGTTTTTATACAGATTGTAAACAAAAGTAAAGTATATACTTTTTTATATAACAATTATATCAATTTTTTTAAACTCCTTGTTTTTAATTATATAAGAGAACAACAAATAAAAGAATTCTCTAAAACAAGAATTTACAAGAAAATAACTTTACTAAACCAAGGTAAAAGGTTTAACCTAGGGAGATTTAACATGAGCGTATCAGCAGCAATGGCAACAGGATTAATGGCAACAAGAATAAAAACTGATCTTGAATTTCAGTTACAGTCTCTTTCACAAAGAAAACTTGCTTTACTTGATAAATCCAGAGAAGTCTCGTTATTCCTCTCAGGCGGTTTTGGCGAAGTTAACCCTTATCAGCAAGCTCAAGCAAGCATGCAATTATTTATCATTCAAGCAACAGAAAAAGAACTTGATACAAAAATGAAAGATCTTGACACTAAGTTAAAGTCATATACACAAATCGAAGAATCCTGGTTAAAAGCATCAAAAGAAAATGCAAAACAAAGTTTCACAGCATTTGCATAACTTTTATTAGAATATATAAAGGCCCCATCTGAAAGATGGGGCCTTTTATTTAACGATTAATAAACTCAAGCGGGTTTGCTGTTTTTCCATCAACTCTTATTTCAAAATGAAGATGAGGCCCTGTGCTGTACCCTGTAGAGCCTTCATATCCGACAACCTGTCCTTTTTTCACATAATTTCCAACATTAACGGCAGTTCTATGCATATGAGCATATAAAGTAGAAATCTTCTGTCCTGCATATCTTCCTTCGGTTAATATCCCATGGTCAACTATAACCACTATCCCGTACCCTCCATACCATCCAGAATGAACTACCTTACCTGCATTAGAAGCTTTTATTGGTGCTCTATTCTGACCGGCTATATCTATACCAGAATGGAATCTTGTGCTCCCGTGTATGGGATGCCTTCTCCATCCATAACCTGACGTTATCACGCCAGCTATAGGTCTTAAAAAAGTACTATCAAGTATTGTTTCTCTGGAAATATTTTTCGCTAAATCCTTTTCAATATCTTTAGAAAGGCTCTCAAGCTCTGCTTGTGCTTGTTCATAAGCTTGTCTATCCGTCCGCAATCTGTTAATAAGATATTCGCTGGTTTGTTTAGAGTTATCAAGATTTTGTTTCTTTCTATTCATTGATTCTAATGATGAAGCAATATTTCTCTGTTCATAATTTATTGTTCTTTGTGACCTAATTATCTCTTCGGATTTTTGTTTCAGATTATCCATAATTTCCCTGTCTTTTCTGATCATTTCATCTTGATAGTATAATCTGTCCAAGAAAGTCGGAATATCTTGAGAGGAAAATATTATATGGAGCAATCCCATCCGCTCGCCTTTATATATTTCTCTTATTCTTTTTTCAGCTGTTTGCGCTAATTTTCCATGTTCTTTTTCAAGAGCATTTAACCTCGATTGCAGCCTTGATAAGTTTATTCTTGAATTTCGCAGTTCATTTTCATGCGATTTAATAGATTGCTGGGTTTTTTGAAGATTTATCTGAACATTCGTAAGCCTTCTTACTTCAACTTGTTCTTGCTGTTTTAATTCGTTTATTTTTTGTTTAATTTCTTCTTTATCCAGCTTGCGAGAATTTCCTTCCACTGGTTCAGGGGAAATGAATAAGACGAACATGCCTAATGCCATTAAGAATATAAAAAATTTCTTAGTGCATAAACTAGTATTTAAATTCTTTGAATTTATTTTCATTTTTTTAATATTTTAATTACCCAAACAATAATGGAAACAACATCATGCTAACTGTCCATAAAACAAATGAAATTGCAATTATTAAGACAATTGCCTGTTTATGTTTTCTAAAAAAATCCATAAATCTCCTTTGTAAAGCATTTTTATTAACATTATTAAAAAGATACCAGAAATTAATTAATTTGGGCACTCTATCTTTATTTTATACATTAATCGGTTAAAACAAAATTATATTTCAAAAAGCTTAAAAGTTTTTAAAATATGAAATTTTAGAGATGAAGTTTTCAATTATTAACCTGTGTCGCGAATTAATTTTTAATGAAATTTCAGGAATGAGTTAATAAAATAAAATTTATCATTTCATTTTATTAACTCCCTCTTTGCTTTTTCAAAATCCCCACCCGCAACCACCCTTAAAAGGTGGTTAAAGACTCTGTCTTTAACAATTCCATATAGATTTTGAGAAATTCCATTAGACTATTATTGCTTTTTATCTAATTCGTGACTCGAGTTTATTAATTTAATATATTTGTGAAGTTTTATAAATACATTATCAATATTTAAGTTAAATTTTAATATCCAAAATTTTTTTGATGTAAATTAATAAGATAAAATAATAAGAATCAGATAATTTTGAAATTTTCATATTGATTGCATATAATCATAGTATGTTTAAACAGCTTAAAAACTGAATAAATTTCCAGAAAATAATATAGGAGAGAAAAAGTGGAATCTGAAAACACAAACAAGCTGCCAGAGGGAGTAGGGAAACGTATCAT
>CAYZIV010000270.1:0-2596 GCA_964478475.1 uncultured Gammaproteobacteria bacterium
GGGAAGTTGTTCTGTTATAATCCGATCTATTCCTGAAAAATCTTTTTTAACGGTTATGTTTTTTAATTTATTTTTTTCGAATATTTTTATGACTTTATCCGCTTGAGCAAATCCTATTTCAACAACGAGGAAACCGCCGGTGTTTAATCTTGAAACGGCTTGTTCTGTTAGCTTTTCATAAAAAGAAATACCTTCTTTATCGGAAGTAAAAAGAGCTATTTCAGGCTCATGGACAGAAACTTCTACTTGGAGAGTTTCTTTTTCTAGTTCTGAAATATAAGGTGGATTTGAGACAATAATATCGAATTTTTCAGTAGCATCAAAGTTTTCAAAGATATTAGATTGCTTGAATTCAAGGCAGGATTTTACATTAAGTTTTTTGGCATTAAATTTTGCTACATCAAGCGCTTTTTCGCAAATATCTACAGCGGTAATTTTTGCCCCTGCTATTTTTTTGGCGAGCATTACAGCAATACAGCCTGAACCTGTTCCTATATCAATTATTTTTGGAGCGGTTTTTTCACGAAAAAACCGCTCATGGATATTTATGACTTCCTCGACAAGAAGCTCTGTTTCCGGTCTTGGGATAAGAACATTCTCATCTACATAAAATTCTTCATCCATAAAATGAGCTTTATTGATTAAATACTGAATCGGCTTCTTTTTCTCTATTCTCTGAGATGTAAAAGCCCTAAATTCCTTAATTTTTTCTTCTGAAGCCTGTAAGTTCGGGTTTAATAATAAATCTTTTTTTCTGACATTAAAAACATGCTCAATTAACATGCTGGTTTCAATAGGAGCTTCACCGGGATCAATTCCGTTTTGCACAAGTTCCTCAACGGTTTCTGCGAAAATTTGTTTTATTGTCTTCATTGGCTGATTCATAGATTTATTCTTATATGTTATATTTTTTATACTATAAAGAAGGAAAGAAAAATGATAGATAAAGATTGCATTTTTTGTAAAATTGCTTCCGGTCAGTTAAATACAGAATTTATATTAGAAACGGAAGATTACGTTTCATTTAAAGATATTAACCCTCAAGCCCCTGTGCATGCTCTTGTTATACCTAAAGCCCACTTTGCTTCCCTTAATGAAATAGACAACACTCAATTAATGGGCAATCTCCTGGAAGGAGCTAAAAAAACAGCAGAAAAACTCGGCGTAGGCGATAACTACAGAACAGTAATAAATACCGGAAAAAAAGCAGGACAAGCCGTTTTTCATATTCATATCCATATACTCGGCGGACGTTATATGGACTGGCCACCGGGTTAGTTTTAATTTATAGTTTGTAATTATTTTTTGACTGTGATATTCTTTATTTTGCTGAAATACAGTAAGACTTATCTGGTTATAAACCTCATTTGAAAGGGGGGTCAGGAAAATTGGCTGAAATCGAAGTCGGTCAAAACGAGTCCATCGAAAGCGCTCTTAAAAGATTTAAGAAAAAAATCCAAAAAGCCGGTATTCTCTCTGAAGTTAAAAGAAGAGAAAGATACGAAAAACCCAGCGTAAAAAGAAGACGTAAAGCCGAAGCTGCTCGTAAAAGACGTTATTAATTTTGAAATTATAAAGTTAAAAAAGTGACTACTTATATATAGGTAGTCACTTTTTTGTTTTAAGCTTAAATCCTTTGTTAACTTGCAAAAGACTGGTTTTTAAAATTAAAATTTGAATAAAATGTAACGAAATATTTCAGGTTTTTCAGTAAAACTAAATATTTAAATAAATGAATAGTGAAATCCTTTGCAATGATTGATTTTAACGATCTTTAATTTTTTCAAAAAAGGGTGAAAAAGGTTGCTAATCATGGTTTTGAGGTGTTTGGGAAAATTATCCTTAATTCAGAAATAATGCCTGGGAGAAAGGAGTTCGAGTTATTTTTGTTTTTTATAACTAAAAAAATATTTATTTTTTAAAAAGCAATTATTTATAATAAAAAGTTTTTATAGAAATAGGAAGAAATAAAAAATAACGGGAATGATTTGGAAAGGAAGTTTGGCATAAAGATTTTTAAATTAAAAATTTATTATTGAAGTTGGATATTTTTTCAATTAAAAAATTCAACATTTTATTAAAGGAAGGTTTGGAAGAAATTAATTATAAGAATAATTAAAAAGGGAGGTTGTTCTTTATGACACTTGTAGGAAGTATAAAAAGCCATATTCCTAGTATGGATAGAGCAAAAGCATGGTTTAACGAACCAATGTCGAAAACAACAGTTCGTGGTCATAATTTAGGAAACGGAGTTAGCCAGTTAGGCAATAAACTTAAGCCAGCTATAGAAAAAGGCGGAGTTGTGGGTAAAGCTGCAACTGCAGGAAGATGGTCGGCAACTAATTTAGCAAGACTACCTAAGGGTCATTATGCAATAGCAGGAGCGTTAGAGGTTCCAGCTTGGTATCAAGGCGTTAAGGAAGGAAAAGGTATAATTCCACAAACTGTTCAATCAGGAGCAAAAGTCGGCGGTATGGTCGGAGGTTTTGCTTTGGGTGCTAAAGCAGGAGCAGCTATAGGAGCAGCTTTTGGTGGAGTGGGAGCTATTCCTGGAGCTATCATAGGTGGTGTTTGTGGTATCGCAGGTGGTTGGCTC
>CAYZIV010000271.1:0-2591 GCA_964478475.1 uncultured Gammaproteobacteria bacterium
ACTCCTACCCGATATGGCAATATGTGCGCTCAAGTGAAAAATTTTATTGATCAGACAGGCCCTTTATGGACAAAAGGAAAACTGGAAAATAAAATTACCGGGGTTTTTACCTCAACTTCAAGCATACATGGCGGGCAGGAATCAACAATTTTAGCGTCCCTGATTCCTCTTATGCATCTTGGAATGATAGTTGTGGGAGTGCCTTATTCTTTACCGGAATTGCTCACTACACAATCCGGAGGAACTCCCTATGGACCAAGCCATGTAGCTGGCGCAAACTCCGATATTCCTGTTAATGATGATGAAGCCAGGATTGGTCATTCTTTTGGCAAAAGGATTGCGGAAATAACAGGAAAGTTTGTTTCTCAGGAATAACAAAATTTTAAATTTTATTTTTTAAATAAAACCGGAAAAACCTAGCCTTCTATATCCTCAGGTGGGATATGTGTAATTTCCGGGTTTTGAGTTACTTCAGTTTCTGGTTCTTCCTGTGTTTTTTGTTTTTCCTTTTCTTTTTTAGGTACTTTTATTTTTTGTTCTTCTTTTATTTTCTGTTTATCCATTTTTCAGCCCTCAAGTTTTATCAAATGGTCTAAACCATTTTTTACCTTCTATAAACAAATTAAAAGGAACTATCCGGCTATTTAAATATTAAACTAACCTCTCTATTAATAGGCTATACCAGAACAAGTTAGTTTCCGCTTTGTCATATTGTTTTCATTTTATTTTTTCATTACAGAAAAGTTGGTTTAAAAATTAATTATACTACCAGCCTTTATATCTTTATTTAACAGTAATTTATTTAACGCCTGAGATTTCAATAGTATCAGGTTCTTTTTTAGACGTTTTTATTTCATTTTCTTCTTTTATAGCTTGTATTCCACTAGCAAGAGATGCAACTATAGCTGATATTTCCTGGCATTTTCCTGTGATTTGTTCTATTGTGGCTGAGGTATTTTCTATTTCACCACTTGCAACATTCATTTTTGAGCTAAGTTCATCAGATATTTTATGAATTATGGAAATCTGTTTGGTGACTTCTTCTTCATTGGTTTTTGTTGAGCTAACAATAACTTTTGATTGCTCGGCAAGCTTTTTAACTTCTTCCGCTACAACAGCAAATCCTTTTCTCGGCTCTGCTGCTCTTGCAGCTTCTATTGAGGCGTTAATAGACAGCAGGTTAATCTGTTCTGATATGCCGACTATTTTATCTGATGCTTCACCAAAACTTACTGTTTTTTCAGCAACTTCATTAACACTTGTTCTTAAATTTTCTGCAATTTCCAGAATATATGCAACCTGATTATTAATGCTTTGAATACTTTTAGCATTTTCTTCACTGCCATATGAAATTTCATTTAATGCTTCCTGGATATTATTTGCTAATTGTTTTTTTGTATCAGCTTCAACTTTAGAGCTTTTTTCCTTTGCTTGTTGCATTTCTGCTTGATCACTTAATCTTTCCTGATTTTTAGTTTCCAGCTGCTTATGTTCAGCTTCAAGCTCTTTTCTGTTGTAATATATGCAATTATTCTTATGGTTGGTTTCATTAAATATTGCTCTCGCCATATTTTCACAGTTACCATAACCACAAGCAAAACAGTTTATGTTTCTGGACGCTTTATCTTCTTTGTGCAAATCATTATAAATCTTGTCATAGTCCCTTTCGCCAGGTTCAAAGGATTTAACGCTGTTTGATTTGTCTTTATAATGCCTTATAAAATCTTCTATTTTCAGGTTTTTATCAAAATAATCAAATAATGAATATTGCTTTTTACCTAATAATTGGGTTTTTTCCTTGGATTTAAGGGCTTTATCCCTGAGAGGATTCATTGCAGCGTCAACATCATCTATATGTATGTGTCTTCTAGTTCCTGTACCCAAATTGCACCCGTGAGCGCAGTTAAGAATATCAACAAGAAGAGGCAAATTTTTTCTGTAAGCCACTCTTTTTGAGTATTCATCAAGGTATTTATAAGCATGTTCATTTCCTTCCACCTGTCTTACCCAGGCGCCCGGAGCATGGTACTCAACGTTTTCACGTAGGCCGCCGGGTCTTGAAAAAGTCAGGCCAAGGCCGCATCCTATATCATCAAAATCTGTTTCATTATATGAATTAAGATTAATTCCGTTTTGATCAATATATTCCTGTACTTTTTTATAGGTAATATTGTAAGTCACGTATCCATTAGTGTTTGGATCGACAAATTCGTCAACTTTACCTATGCACGGGGATAAAAATGCTATATTATCGTTTATGTTTTCATATTTTTTCATATATACAGCTGTACAAAGGGTTGGGCTGTGGATTGGGGCAAGTTTATTTATGATTTCAGGCTTATATTTTTCAACATAATTAACGATAGCAGGACATGGCTGTGCCACCACTGAATCAAGATTGAATTTTTCAATGCCTCTTAAATACCCCCATGTGCATATATCAGCCCCGAAGGAAACATCATAAATAAAATTTACGCCTGCATTTTTTAAATAACCAAAGAGTTTTCTGTAATTATCAAAATTATACCTGCCAGCAGGAGCTACCACTATTGAAACTTTCATTCCTTTTTTTAAATCATTGAAAAATTTTT
>CAYZIV010000272.1:0-2572 GCA_964478475.1 uncultured Gammaproteobacteria bacterium
GTATAATATTTCTTCTTTTATAAATTATATATGTCAGCAGATAGAAGAAGAATTTAACAATAATGAAAATGGCGAAAACAAATCCAATGATGAATTAGGTATAATACCTTTCCTTGATTGCTTAGACTCAATTGTTAATATATCCAAAGCAATGATTTCTAATTACAAGAATATACTTATTGATAAAAGATGGCAAAAAATCTTTGAAGACCGAGTACATAGGCATAAAGAATGCACTATGATAATACAGCATACAAACTTAAAAATATTAACTAACTTTTTGCTTTTAGATGAGTATAAACTTGTTTATGATTATATGAACTATTATAAAAATTATGAAAGAAATTTTAAAATGGGATGGACTTCCACACAGTATTTAATCTTGCCTTTGAATATCAATTTTTGGAATTATTTATTAGATAATAAATGGAGTTATAAAGATGACAGCGGAAACACAAAATATTCAATAAAAGCCGAATTTCTTGAATTATTTTTCCTGTGTAGATTAAAGTATCATATTGACGAACAAATTATGCAAAAAATGCATCCTAAGCACGAGAGTAAATCACAAGGTAAGTTAAAACTTAAATTAAGTTCCGAAACAGTGAATAAAGTTTTTAATGATGAAAAACTTTTATCCCCTTGGAAATTATCCGAGGAAGAGAAAGAACATTATAAGAAACGAATTTTAGATGACATTGAGTCATTTTGAAAAGTTCATTCCGACAAAATTACGACAAAAGCAAAAAATAACGACAATTTTTGCATTAAAAAAGAGGGGCAAAACCCTCTTTATAAAAGAAACACCCTGAATTGGATTCGAACCAATGACCTACCGCTTAGAAGGCGGTTGCTCTATCCAGCTGAGCTACCAGGGCATTTGCTATTCAGTAAATTAGCATAAAAAAAAAGAAAAATAAACTTTATTTTTTTTACGAACATGAATATTCAAAAAAGCTGTCAAAATCAACGTCTTCGATGTCCCCTGCAAGAATGCTAATTGGATCGTTTTCATCTAATCTTTGGAAATTATATTCATCTAAAAGCCAAAATTTTGGGCTAATTCCGGTTGATCTTATCACGCCTTTTTCCTGTAGAATTTTTAAATTCTTTTTTATAACATCAATTTTGCAGTTAAATCTTCTCGAAAGTTCAATAGCAGTTAAACCCTCATTATACTTGCGATTTTGAGGGTTGCTAAATAATAGCTCGAAAATTATAAGTTTAAGTATCTTATCTTTTCTATTCACCTTTCTTTAATACACATGTTGTTGAGATAAGTATTTCTAATTTAAATATACAATAGTTTTTATTTTTTTATAATGTATATAAATGAAGAATAGTATGAATGGTGGTTATGTTGTGACGCCCTGCAAATGCTGAAATAGGGCAGTGCTAAGGTATCGCTCGCCGAAATCCGGTAAAATTACCACGATTAATTTATCTTTATTTTCCTGTCTTTTTGCAATTTCAATAGCGGCATACATGGCTGCTCCGCAGGAAATTCCCGACAAAATGCCTTCTTTTTCTGCAAGTTGTCTGGCTGTTTGAATTGCCTGATCGTCAGTCACCTGAATTATTTCGTCAATCAGTTCTTGATTAAGCACTTCAGGAATAAACCCCGCTCCTATACCCTGAATTTTATGAGGAGAAGGAGCTCCTCCGGAGAGCACAGGGCTTTCAGATGGTTCGACCGCGATTATTTTCAAGTCGGGTTTGCGTAATTTGAGTTCTTCTGCAACTCCGGTAAGTGTTCCGCCTGTCCCTACTCCGGAAACTATTATGTCAACTTTGCCGTCCGTATCTTTCCATATTTCTTCAGCTGTTGTCTTTTTATGAATATCAGGATTTGCCTTGTTTGAAAACTGCATAAGAATGTAAGAATTTTTAATTTCCTGCGTAAGTTCTTCTGCTTTGTTGATCGCGCCTTGCATCCCCAGATTCCCCGGAGTAAGAATAACTTCTGCTCCGTATGCCTTGAGAAGCATTCGTCTTTCAATGCTCATTGTCTCCGGCATTGTCAGCAAAAGTCGATATCCCTTAACAGCAGACACAAAAGCAAGTCCTATTCCTGTGTTCCCGCTTGTAGGCTCAATTAATGTGGTTTTCCCGGGGGTTATTTTGCCTTCTTGTTCGGCTGCTTCTATCATATTAAGCGCTATTCTGTCTTTTACGGAACCTGCAGGGTTAAAACTCTCCAGTTTTGCTGCTATTTTAGCGTAGCAGCCTTCAGAGAGCTTGTTTATGTAAACTAAAGGCGTATTTCCTATTAATTGAGTTACATCTTTGGCTATTTTCATATTTTAATTCCTTATTCCTGTTCAAACCCGAATTGTTTCATCATAGAAGGGTTTTTACGCCAATTTTTTTTGAGTTTTACATGTAAATCAAGGAAAACTTTTTTTTCTAAAACTTTTTCAGCATCTATTCTTGCCTCTGTTCCTATTTTTTTAAGCATTGAACCCTTGTCGCCAATTATAATTCCTTTTTGTGACTCGGCTTCAACAAAAATATTTGCTGCTATCCTTGTAATATCAGGTTCTTCTTTAAATGAATCAATCACAACTGCAAT
>CAYZIV010000273.1:0-2566 GCA_964478475.1 uncultured Gammaproteobacteria bacterium
GCTAAAAAGAGGAGAAAAGCTGATTGAAGTTTTAAAACAGCCTCAATATGAGCCGCTATCAGTAGCGGAGGAATTCACCATTCTTTACGCAGTCAATAATGGTTATTCTGACGAAATCAAAACAAGTGATATTCAACAGTTCAAAAATGAATGGAGGCAATACCTCAAAGGTAACCTTATTGAAATGCAAAGAAAATTAAATGCCGGAGAAAAACTTGAAGAGAATGATCTTGACCTTTTAAAAAGAGAATTCACAAGCCGGTTTAAGATAAATAGAGATAGAACCTTCAGATAGGATTCAAAATGCTGAATTTAAAAGAAATAAAAAGACGAATATCAGGAGTTCAGAACACTCAAAAAATAACTCGCGCCATGAAAATGGTAGCGGCATCAAAAGTTAAGAAAGCTGAATCCTTATTAAAATCCTCGATGCCATATTCAGAAGAACTTAAAAAGGTTATGAAAATTCTTATGGCATCAAATCCTGCTATACAGGAAAAAGGACAAAAATTTAGCAAAGCAATAGATAACTACCCTGAACTTCTCAAAGAAAGGGACTTAAAAACGGTCGGACTTCTCGTTATAACGTCTGATAAAGGATTAGCTGGCGGTTATAATTCAAACGTAGTCAGAAAAGCAATGATGAGATTAACAGAGCTGGAATCAAGCGGCATAGATGTTAAACTTTTTGTGATCGGAAATAAAGGCTATCAATCTCTTAAAAGAACTGTCGGTTCTAAAATAGTTAAATTTTACACAAAATTCCCACCTGTCCCGACTCCCGGAGCAAGCGCTGTAGTAGCTGAAGACTTAGCTGAGAGCTATGTAAACAGCGAAATCGATAAAATTGAAATAATTACCACATATTTCAAGACTTCACTTTCTTATGAAGTCCAAATATGGCAGCTTTTACCTATGGTTTTTTCAGAAGAAGAGGACAAGCAGGAAGAGTTTGAAATTTTATTCGAACCGAACCAGGAAAGCATTCTTCAAAAAGTTGTTCCGTTGTATATTTCAAACAGAATTTTTCATGCCATTGTAGAAGCAGCCACCAGTGAACAATCAGCAAGAATGCAAGCTATGTCTGCAGCGACTAATAATGCCAGGGATATGATAAAAAGCTTAACTAACGAATACAATAAGGCCAGACAGTCCTCAATTACACAGGAACTTTTAGAAGTTGTAAACGGGGCAGAAGCGCTTAAAGGCTAAGCACTATTATTATTTAAAGCATTAAAAGCATATATAGGCTCTTCCAGTCCGGAATCCAGCAAATAATATAAAATTCTTTTTAATTCATTGGGATCTTTATTATTTTTGATATTTCGCAGAGATTTTATTGAATTTATAAATTCAGACCTGGATTTAATTTTCAGACCTGACTGCTTAACCATTTTCCTTATCCATTTTGCGAATTGAACGGGATCTTCTTCTGCTGTAGGCAAAATATAATCATAAAAAATTTGCTTTGATATCATCCAGTTTCCATTTAGATTTGCTGAATAATTAAAAAGATCTGTCCAAACATCTATATGATTGTTTCTACAGTTTAAATTTTTATCAAAGCTCTTGGAACAGTTATTAAAATAACTTGATCCCATAAATTTCACCTCAGTTTAAAGACTTTTAACATATACTAAATATCCCTTATACTTAAGTATATCGTTTTGTTCTGACCAACCTTTACAGTATTTTTTATTTTAAGAAATTAATTTAACAAAGATTTAAACTACTATTCATAACAAGAAACGAGTTTCTCTTTTTCAAAAATATATTTCTAAAAACGAGTATTTATAACTAATTAAAAGTATATAATTAATTCAATCCCTGATATGATTGAATTAAAAACTTCTTAAATATTATTCATTTTTTATAATTTTTTTCAAACTTTCTGAATTAATTAAAATTATTGCTAATTCCAGAAAAACTCCCACTGTTTTTTTTAATGCATGACCGGATTTCGCTAAAAAATTAATTCGACCGGATTTCTTTTTTTTCAAAGACGAGGAAGATCTCTTAGATTTCAATATTGTGTTTAAACCGCTAATTATACTTTTTGTTTTTCCCGAATGCACGAAAGTGTCCAATAGTGCAGGTTTAAGTTTATTTGCGGTTTTGTTTACATTTTCGTCATTTAAAGCATCGAAACCAGCCGGGGCAACTTTTCCAAGGTATATTTCTTTGACTTTGCCAACATCGGCATCTTCTTTTCCAAAAGAAAGAGGGACGAACCGCAGATCTTTTCTTCTGTCGCCTCCGGAGCGTCTTTCTACCTCAACAGGCTTATTCTGTTGCCGCCTGTCAGCTTGTTGAACAAATTGAGTATTTGGATCTACACCGGATACATTTTGACCGGGAGCCAAAATATAACGAGGAGCTGTTCTTCTATCTCCCCCGGAACGCCTTTCAACGTCGACAGCTTTATTTTGCTGTCGCCTGTCAGGTTTTGGAATAAAAACTGCGTAGTTGAAATTACAGCGGGTAATTTCCATAAAATTATTACCTTTAAATTTAGTTATTAAATAATACTCAATAAAAATATTTTTGTCAAAATTTAAAACCAAAA
>CAYZIV010000274.1:0-2566 GCA_964478475.1 uncultured Gammaproteobacteria bacterium
TTAATAATGCTTTCATCTTCATTTCCAAGGTCTTTAGATAATTTCCATAATTTAAGAGCTTCTTCCGGATTCCCTGTTTTATATCTTATATCACCAAAATGTTCAACAATTACAGGATTTTCAAATCCTCCTGAATCATATGCTTTTTTTATATAATACAAAGCATCCTGATACTTTTTTAACTTGTATAAAATCCAGGCATAAGTATCCAAATAAGTATAATTATCTGGTTCTTCCTCAATTGTTTTACGGCTTAATTGTTCTGCATATTCAAGTTTTTGTTCACGTAAAGATAAATAATATGCGTAATTATTAAGTACATATAACTTTGTTGAATCATCATTAATTACCGTTTCAAAATAATAATCAGATTTATCATACTCCTCAAGCTCATGGTAAGCTTCCCCTAAATAAGTATAAAAGTCATATTCTAATTCAGGGTTATTATCAACATGTTTTAAGCCGGATTTTAAAATTTCAACAGCTTTATTTGGTTTTTGTATTTGAATGGCAGAAATGCCATTAAAAAGATAAAAAAGAGGGTGTTCAGGAAAACTATCTAAAGCAGTTGTTGAAACTTCAAATAATTGTTCAAAATCACTTTGATAACTGTAAATAGATAGTAATTGC
Source organism: uncultured Gammaproteobacteria bacterium (assembly GCA_964478475.1). Classification (GTDB taxonomy): domain Bacteria; phylum Cyanobacteriota; class Vampirovibrionia; order Gastranaerophilales; family UBA9971; genus CAYZIV01. The sequence goes on from CAYZIV010000274.1 coordinate 631, forward strand.
TCCCAAACAACTTGATTAACTGAAAATTTCCCAATTATTTTTTCCAATTCATTTTTTGCATCATCCAATTGATTCATTCGAATCAAATAATCAGCAAAAAGGGTATGTGCCTCTTTTTTTTCAGGATATAAATCTTTAAAAAGAATTAAATGCTCTTTAATTTCTTGAAAATATATATTTACCTCTTTAGGATTATTTAAAAATGATACGAATATCATCACTTTTGAATTAAACTCAATTTCATCATTATGCAATACTTTTCGTATATATTTAAAAGCATTATCATAATCCATTTTTTTACGATAAAAATCAATAATGGATAATTGACCTAAGGTGTTGGTACTATCTATTTCGAATAACTTATTATAATTTTCTTCTGCTTTGGTAAATAAATTATCGTTGGTATACATTTCGGCTAATATACCGTAATATTGAGGCTGGTTAGGATAATGTTGTATTAAACGGTTTATTTCATCATAAGTTTTACTTTTTTGTCCAATTTGCTCGTACAGCCTTTGTTTAGTTAATGATAAAGATTCATTGATCCCTGTTTTTTGCTCAATTTTATTGTATAAATCGATCGCTTTTTCAAATTCGTTTAACTGTCGATAAAGTGCAGCGAGATTATAAGGAATTTCAAGGTCTTTCTTATTGTTTTTATACAATTTTTCATAAACTGAAACAGCATTTTCATATTGCTGTTGATTAATATATAAACGAGCTAGTTTTAATTGAAACCATTTATTTTCCGGTTCATTTTCAGCAGCTTTGCGTGCATATTTAATGGCAACATCATAGTTTTCAAGTATTTCGTTTATTTGTGAAATTTCTGACATTGCGGCTGCACTTTGAGGTTTTATTTCCAGTGATTGATAAAATAATGCCAAAGCTGTATTCAAATCTCCCAGCAGCTTTTTTCTATTTGCCTCTATAAAAACATAATAATATTCCAGCTCTTTATTATCATCCAATTCTTTGCTTATTTTCACTAAATCGGTTTTGGATTTTTCCTTAACAGCACAGGAAGTAACAGTAAGGCTTATAATCACAAGGTAATACAAGATATTTTTAAATCTCATCTAAATTAAATTTTTATACAAATCCTAATTTTTCTAAATTATGAATATATCGTCTCCTATAAACACAGATTATCTTCTCTGCTCCCTTCCTATAAGTATAAGTCTTCTCAAGTAATATATATAATATACTTGCATAATTTTCTCTTTTAAGTAATCTAAAAAGGTCATTTTTAGAGGGGTTGCGTAGCACTGTGTCCTCCACCCCCTCATAATTATACCATTTTTCTTTTTCATTATGTTGTTTATCAGACATTTTTATCACCTATTATTATATGCCATTGTTTTTATATTCATTTTATCACTGTATGATTTCCCAACATATATTTTTCCATCATCATTGGGATTTTCAATATATTCTTCTTTAAAGCATCTATCTTTACTTGGTTTATAATGCTCGTAGCCTATTTCTTTACATTTATCTTCAGCTATTCCTGTTTTGTATTCTAATTCCAACAACATAAAAATAGCTATAATTGCGACAATCCAATATAAAACTAAACCTATGTATATGATAGTTCTAATTCTTGAGTATTCTCGCCTATTTGTTTTCATCTTTCCACCTCCAACCAGTAATATTTAACCCCAGTACTAGTATCTTTTTTACTGGGTCTAAATAGTTTATCTAAATATGGATTTCTTCTTCCATATGTAAAAATTCTTCTGTTTTTTTCAGCTCTATAAACTGCTCTTATTGATTTATCATGAGAATTTTTATAAATTCCAAAATCCTCTAAATTTTTGAAATGTTTCATTTTCCTTAATTCTAATTTTTTCATTTTTCATTGCTAAAGAGTTAAAAATAAATAAATTTATAAATACAGAAGCAGAATAATATATACCTACTTCTGTTTAATGTT
>CAYZIV010000275.1:0-2554 GCA_964478475.1 uncultured Gammaproteobacteria bacterium
AGAAGGGTTTATAACAGGAATCGGTCCTATAGTCGGAGAAAACAACAGTCAGGCGTTTTATACATACTATAGCGCAAAACAGGGTTTTCTCTCTCACCTCGAAGGGATAAAAAATCGGCTAAGAGAATTTAATATCCATGTTCTCCTGGCTGAACCGGGTTTTGTTCATACCAGGTTCACAAAAGATCTTGAAATCGATGAAAAACTTATTTCAATACCCGCTGATGTAGCTGATAATACATTTGACGCCCAAAAAAACAAAAGAGATTCAATTTCCCCTCAAAAAGATTTCTATAAAAAAATTAAATCAATCTGGAATAAAGACTTTTAATTACCCTGAATATCTAATTGCAATAAACTAAAATTTCTCAAAATCCACAGCCATCCTTAAGAGGCATAAATATAAGTTTAATTGTTTGCGGACATCATTGCGAGGCAGTAATCTCAAGGAAAAACCATTTTTTAAGCTTCAGAAACGATCTTAATAAATAATTATAAAAAAGATTGCTTCGAATTAAAGATTGCAATTTATGCAACAAGATTTCTGCATCTCAATGACAGTAGTGATTTATTTAACATTTTTGAGACCACTTTTAGTAAATTCTTGCAAAATAATAAAAATAATCTATTATTGCGTTAACTGAAAGCGGCAGAATTATAAACATTATAAGAGCCCCAACAAGAGGCTTAAACAGGAAACTTAATTGAAAAACGTTTACCTGCGGGGCTATTTTTGAAATAATCCCTAAAATAAGGTCCTGACAAAGGGTTGTTATTATAATCGGAGAAGCTATTTGAAGACCTATAAACAGCACATTTCCGGTTAAAAAAATTATATAGTCCAAATTAGTAATTTCAGCCAAAGGAAGAGCGGTTTCATACAGTGGAAATATATCAAAACCTCTTTGAAAAGCCATGAAAATCCAGAACAGTCCGCCGATTTGTATAAATATTACGGTTCCCAGATACATATAAAATCTTCCCATAACACCAGTTTGGCCTTTTGAATTTTGATCAAACATAACTGCTGATTGAAGACCCATTTGCATATTGACCATTTCCCCGGCAGCCTGAATTGTGGCAAATATTGTTGCTGCTATGAACCCTATTAGCAAGCCAAAAGTGAAATTCAGCACTATTGAAACTATAAAAGAGGTGTCTGGAGGGGGAGAAGTGTTTTCGAAATCTCCCAGAAAAAACATTGTCATCATAAGCGCGAAGGCTATTTTTGCGAGATGAGGAATTTCTTTCCTGCCGATTCCCGGAGCTAGTAGCATAAATCCTAAAAACCTGGGAAGCATTAAAATTCCGGCATAAAAATAATTATAAAAATTTGGAATTTGCTCCAGAGTTGTAAAAATTTCTTCGATCATGATATACCTAACATCAAAAGTAATTTAGTTCTTAATTCAAGTTATATCTAAACATTAACTTAATTTATTCCTCCGTTATTTTCATTTAATCCCGGAGGTAAATCGATTTCAAACTTCGAATCCAGTAACTTATACTGTCTGGACAAAGCAGGGGGTTTATCAATTTCAACTTTCCCTAAAATTGACGGTTCTTTTGAAAAAAAACTTTCTGTGTTTCTATTAAAATTCCAAAACTTTGCTTTATTTTTTTCATAATTATCATATTCAATTTCAAAATTGTAGAGATGTTTTTTTGTCCAGACAAATAAATTTGTTTTTGATTGCTCCAAAGGTTCTATAAGCATTTCATGTCTGTCATTATAAATATCAGGTAAAATTTCTACATTAAACGCTTTTTCATTAATTATCCTATAACGGATAATATGTTCATTAAAACTCAACAGGCTTGAGTGATTTTTTTTCAACTGAAGTTTTTTATTTATTTCATTAACAGCATAAGATTTATCTGGGTTCAATATAATTACTCCGGTAAATAAAAGAAAAATGAATATTAATTTAAAAAAAATTTCAAATCTCATTGTTTATTCTCCTGATTGAATATGCTGTTGTTCTAAGAGATTAGGTTTCAAACTCGAGCCTGTCGGAACAGTTTCTGTTGTTTCCTTATCTTTAGGTTTTGAATATGGAGTTTTACCTTGTTTTTTCATTAATTCATCAACATCTGCTGTCTTTTCATTATAATAATCGCTTTCTGCCTGTTTCTGTTTATAAAGACGAAAATCATGATCGGTTAACACCTTCTCTTCAGACCTTGGCATAATATCAAAAGCAATATTTGCTGCTGTCACAAAATATTCCTGAAGAATATTTGCAGAAAAAGGCCCCATAGCCATTATTACAATAAACACTCCAAGAATTTTCGGTGCTGCAGCGATTGTTTGTTCCTGCACCTGCGTTATAGCTTGAAGAATACCAACTACTAAACCAATTCCCGCTGCAGTCAACACAGCAGGCATTGCTATAGAGAGCATTGTTAAAAACCCTTTTCCTGTATGTTCCAGCAATAAATCCATCAGAGAAAGCTCCTTACCAGCCCGTTAACAATGAGACCCCATCCGTCAACAGCAATAAATATCAACAATTTAAACGGAAGAGAGATGATCGTAGGCGATAACATAAAC
>CAYZIV010000276.1:0-2534 GCA_964478475.1 uncultured Gammaproteobacteria bacterium
TAAAATTCGGGGATTTTTTATTTAAAAAGATTGCAGTTTATGCAACAAGATTTTTATCTCGCAATGACAATATTTATTTATTTAACATTTTTGAGAAAATTCATTAAGCTATAATTGTGTTTTAGCTATTTAGTAATTGCGGTTAATTATTGCCAATTGCCATGAACTCTACCGTATAAAGTTGAATAATGTTGCCTTTTTGAGAAAAGAACAGCTTCAATAATACTTTCATAAAGGGCTTTTGCTCCTTTGAAACCTACGCCTCTTCCGGGAGCGTTTATAACCCGTCGCAAATGAACACCGGTTTCAACCCGCGGAACATTTGCCGGATCAAAAAATCCGCCTCTTGCAGCAGGAAAAACATCCTGGGTAAAATAAACATATTCTCCTTCTTGAAGTTCAAGGTCTTCGATAACATTTGCAATATTAACAGGCTGTTGATAAGGGTAATTTCCGGCTAAAATTTCCGGATCAAAGCCTGTTTTATAAAAATATTCAAAATCAATAGCTTTCGCTTTCAATTCAACAGGGTGAAGCCCAAATAATTTTATATCCATACCCAGTTCCTGCAATGCTTTTGCAAGTGCCATAGGCCTGGCGAAAGCAGTTTGAGAATTTCGCCCGCATTCTATTAAAGCGGTCTTCCCTTTTACAAGGTCTTTAACCCGGTTAAAAACCGGCAAAATTTCCTGGAGTTCTTTTTGTATAAAAACCTCTGCTTCTTGGATTTTGCCGGTGAATTCAGCGAGCTCCATTAGCCATTCCCGGGTAGAATTGATTCCAATAGGAATACAATGAGACATATGAGGCGTTTTGAACTTTTCTTTCATTTTATAAGCTAGCGGAAACCCCCATGTAGGACAGCTTATAACGTTAACTTTGGCCTGTGGAGCTGTTTTTATATAGTCATAATTGCCTGATACAAGTATGCGGTGGACATTTAACCCAATTCCTTCAATTAATCGGTGAAGCTCGGAGGCGTCATCGAGATACTTGCCGCGTCTGTTCCCGCATCGCTTTTTACCGTTTATTGACGAAGAATCCTGTTGTTCTTTGTATTGTCCCAAAATATTTACAGTGTTTTCAAGAATCTCGCTCGCTCCTTCCATCATCTCAGCGTACCTTTCCGCTGTTTCCTCAATTGATTTACCTAAAGGAGGAGAGGTGAATCCGGCTGAAGGTATATAATTTATCTTTGCATCACAATACTGTTGAGCTGATTTTATTGCTGTTTCAATATCATCGCCTATTAAAGCGGTTGAACATGTGTCAAAAACACTGATATGTTCCGGTTTATAATCTTTATCAACCTGTTTTAAAGTGTTTATTAGCTTATCTGTCCCGCCTAAAATAACATCATTTTGATCTATATTTGTAACAGGCATATGTAAAAATGGATTTCCATAATACAAGCAGTAATCTGTCTGACAAAAATTCCTGACAGCCCACGCACAGTTGGCAGGACCGTGAATAACCGCAACCATGTTTTTTGTCATTGCATAACTAGTCACAGCCATTATCAGCCTGCACCATAGGCCTGTATATCCGGGATGCTTCGCTTGAATTTCGCAATTTGAACCAAAAGGAGGTGTTTCTTCAAACATTTCAGAAACTTTTACCCATTTATATCCTTGCTTTTTAAGTTTTGATAGTTGTTTATTCTCATTCATAACTCTTAAACCTTGACATTATCCAATAATTTGATAATAACCTGTCTTGATAACGGCTCAGGAACATATTTTTCCTGATTATTTAAAATTTTATGAGCCAGATTAAAATAAACTTTCGCCTGCTCGGATTGCGGATATGCCTGTATAACGGTTTTTCCCTGCAACTCAGCCTGTTGAACATATTCTGATCTTGGAATTATCTGAACCAAGGGAACTTTAAGCTCATCAGCAAACCGTTTTATTATTTCTTCTTCGTTTGCAACATTTCTTAAATTGCCAATAACTCCGCCCAGTCTGACATTAAGTCCTTGAGAAACAAACAGGGCAATGCTTGAGGCAATGTTATTCGCAGCGTAAAGTGACATATATTCACCACTGGTAACAATATACACTTCTTCCGCGTAAGAATGCCTTATTGGTTGGGCAAATCCTCCGCATACTATATCTCCAAGCACGTCATATACAGCAATATCAATATTATGTTTTTCAAAAACTTTATATTTTCTGATTAAATCAAGCGCAACCAGTACTCCCCTTCCTGCACAACCCTGTCCGGGAATTGGTCCGCCTGATTCTATACATATAATATCGTTAAATCCTTTAAAAATTGCCCTGTTTAAAGTTTCTTCCGAGCTGCCGTATTTACGGGTTAAATCGGAAATTGTTTCTATAAACTCCCCACCCATAAGCATATTTACTGAATCCGACTTGGGATCACAGCCAATTTGAGCTGATTTAATGCCTGTTTCACTAAGAGCAGCGGTTAAGTTGCTTGAAATTGTCGACTTCCCTATTCCACCCTTACCGTATATTGCTATTTGTCTTGTATTCTTGTCCATTGTTTAATTTTACCACACTCATTTT
>CAYZIV010000277.1:0-2517 GCA_964478475.1 uncultured Gammaproteobacteria bacterium
GCCCTGCATTTTGTTTTTATAATAGGACCTCTGAGTTTGATTATTTCACAATCAAACTCCAGTTTATCTCCCGGTCTTACAAGTCTTTTAAACCTTACACCGTCTATTCCGGCAAATAAAGCAAGTTTCCCTTTATATTCAGGCATTGTCATCACCATGCCCGCGCTGATTTGAGCAAGAGCTTCCACCATTAACACACCCGGGAATATAGGATTACCGGGAAAATGTCCCTGAAATACAGCTTCATTCATTGATACATTTTTATATCCTTTTACACTTTTGCCGGGAACACATTCTGTAATTCTATCCACTAATAAAAACGGATACCTGTGCGGAATAAGTTCCATTATTTCCATAATATCCATACTTAAAGGTGATGATGTTTCTGTCATAAGCTTAATTCTCCCTATGTTTATCCTACTCTCATTAATTCATTTTAGTATTATTTATTAAATTTTTATTTTGCTCTTTTGCGATAATTTTTGCGAATTCTGTATGTATTTTGTGCCCGGCATCTTTTGCGATGATATGAGCTTTGAATCCTAATGGATTATAACCACTTAAATACAAATCCCCGATTAAATCAAGAATTTTATGTTTTACAGGCTCAAATTCTGATCTTAAATCTGTAGTATATCCTTCATCAGTAAGACCGACTGTATTTTCAGGAGTTACACCAAGAGCCATGCCTGCTTTTTGAAACTTTTCAAGATCTTTTAAATAACCAAAAGTTCTCGCTTCGAGAATTTGAATTTTATCTTGCTCCAAATCCAGTGATATCCACCTATTTTTCAAATCAGGGTGGTCAAAATTCACACAATAAGTTATTTTAAATCCCTCAGCGGGAATCAAAGCTATATCAAAGTTATTATTAGATATTCCAATGGGTTTAGCAAAATTAGTTTCTTTTATTTCAGTATTTTCAGAGTTTTCTTCAAACAATTTGCTCCATTCCAGTGAACTTCCATCGAGAATCGGGAGCTCAGGCGAATCAATACAAACATCCAGACTATCAATGCCCCAAAAAGCGCAAGCCGCCATAAAATGCTCAACCAGAACAACTTTCGCATTCTCTGAATTTCCAAGCACAACGCAGTTATCTGTGGATATTATATTTTGACAATCAGCTATAACGGGGGTTTTTGCGTCAGAAGTGTAAAATTTAATTCCTTTTTCCTGAGAAGGAAAAATATTAACATTACACTCAAGCCCTCTCATTAAACCTATTCCGGATATATTTATTTCTTGTCTTATAGTTTTCAAAATCATTTTCCTTTTATTTATCAGTTATTCCGGTGTTTTAATTCCCAAAAAACTTAAGATGACAAGGAATTTTTTATCTCTTCGATTTCTTTTCTTAATGTTTTGACCTCATCAGCTAGTTTTCCGGCATCTTTTACGGATTTTAACTGTTTAACAAATTCTTTTCTTAAAACTGCCGGATTCCCTATCACAATGCTTTTTGGAGGGAAGCTCTTGCTTATGCCTGTTTTTGCCATAACAATCGAGTCAGCTCCGATATTAACATGATCTGCTATTCCGGCTTGACCTGCGAGAACAACTCTATCGCCGATAACTACACTTCCTGAAATGCCCACTTGTGAAACAATAAGGCAATTTTCTCCGATTTTACAGTTATGACCTATCATAACCAGGTTATCAATTTTTGTTCCTCTTCCTATGACTGTGTTTTCCACAGTTCCGCTGTCTATAGTAGCATTTGCTCCTATTTCTACTTCATCACATATTGTTACAGAGCCTAAAGAAGGAATTTTATATATTTTTTGCTGGGAAAAATCGCCGTCTACTTTGCCTTGTTCTTTTGCAGCTTCTATAGTTCCTGTATTCTCAGTAACAAAGCTATAACCGTCAGCCCCAATACTTGCCCCGTGGTGAATTATTACATTATTTCCTATCTTTACATCATCTCCGATGTTGACTCCCGGGTGAAAAAGACAATTAATGCCTACCTGCGTGAATTTACCCACATAAACATTAGCTAAAATCTTTGTGTTATCCCCAATTACACACCCTTTTCCTATAAAAACATTTGGTCCTATCGAAACATTTTTGCCTATTTGAGCGCTGGGGTCTATTACGGCTTTTTCATGCACTCCTATTGGCGCATCAACGGGGATATAAAACAAATGCAAAAGTTTCATCATTGCAAGTTTTGGTCTTTCAACTTCAATGGTAGCAACGTTATCAACAGAAACTCCAAGCGGAACAACAGCTGCTTTTGCGCGGGTCTGCTCTAAATTTACTATTTCTTCTTCTGTAATAGCTATTGCCAGAGATTCTTCGTCTGCAATAACAGGCGGAGCCAGTTTTTTTATAACAATATCTTCTTCGTGATTATTTAAAATTCCGCCTATAATATGGTTAATTTCTGATAGTTTATACATTTTAGTTTCTCTCGAGATAGTATTTGTCATAAATTTGCACCTATTTTTTTAATCCTTTTTGTAATTTTATTAATAAAATACATTTTAAACAAGAAGAGTTTTTAATTAACCC
>CAYZIV010000278.1:0-2515 GCA_964478475.1 uncultured Gammaproteobacteria bacterium
AATTCCTGCGCCAACTGTTAATGTCATAGGGTCACACATTTATAAAAAACTCCTGTTTGATAAAATAAAGGTGTAGTAAGGGATTCGAACCCTTGACCTTACGGTTACAATGCTTGTCTTATAGACATAGTGCAGGATTAACCCACCCACACGCCTCGCTGCAATCAACCACTCTGCCAACTACACCTTTACGCAAAAGGATCATAGTCCTCATCTTCTAAATTAATAACTTCGTTGTTTTTACTCTGGTCAAAAAGATAAGCGTGATAATTAATGCCGTATAAGCCCATCATCAAACTATCCGCATCATCAGGGGAAGAGTGCCCGTCTTTTTTCATTTCTAGTTTTGATTGAATATAAACTTTACCGTTTAGCTTATAAACTCTTTTAATTGTTTCAAGCTGGCTGATTACATGAGGGCAATCAACTCTTAGCCATTCATTATCAAAAAACTCTTTAAGGGTTAAATATCCGTCTGCTCTTTGATTACCTGCATTTTCTCTATTGCTTGTGCCTGCTCCGTGGAACGGAATAGCATCTTCTATTGTTTTTGAGATTGAGCAATATAGGGGATATCCAAGCCCATCCGCATCAAGTATTAGAATATGCGGCTGCCAGCGGCTATAAATATTAATAACTTTTCCTACAGTGATATCAGTATCCGGCTCGCTCCACCGCTCTTTTTTCGTTAATGCCCATAAAGAGTTTGATGTACTTTCAATTAAACTTGCTACACATAAATCGCCACCCTGCGCTGATAAGTCAACGCTCATTACTCTCAGACTTTGATAATTGTCAGGTTTTGGTTGAACTTCTTTTGCTTTATCAAGCTTGCTATAACTTATCAGCATATCGACTGCCTGATCTCTCGGGTATCCTAGCCAGACATGCTCAAAATCCTGATAGTTCCGTCTTTCGCATTCTTCTGCTTCGAGAAGCGAACTGTCAGTAATATGCTTGTTGTCGTAATAGTTAATGTTAATATGTAGGCAATCTTTTCTGCCGGCTGCGAATTCATAACAGGCATCATTTCTGAACAACCTGTTCATGGAAAAAATGATTTTTGATTTTGACTTCCTGATAGTAGGGATAATAATATCAAGAGTTGCTTTTGTGATTGATTGGGCTTCATCAATCCAAAGAATGTCAATCCCCTCAAGCCCTTTAATATTTTGAGAACCCTGCTCCCTGAATCCTTTAAAGAGTATTGTCGAACCTGTTTCTTTGTGTATAATCTTGTTTTTCGTTATGGTGAAATTAAGATCATGCTTGCGTATTAAATCACAAAACAGGGCATATGTACTTTCTTCAATAGATTTTTGTGTTTCTCTGCCGCAAAGAACCCTTACAAGTTTCTTTTCGCAAAGATATAAAATCCATCTAGCAATAGAATGTGTTTTTCCTGAACCCCTGCCACCTTCAATAAGAAAATATCTGTAAAAATTAAACTTCCCTATCATTGGAAGCATTTTTTCAGGAAGGTCAAGAATTAACGGAAGTTCAACAGTATGGGCTAAGCCGTGCTTATTGTCCTGTTTCGGTTTCAATGTCTTCGCCTACTTGAATATCCAATTCTTTGCCTGATATTTTTACAGTTCCCATATTGTTTATGATTGTGTCGCCCTGCTGCTCATTGTCTTTTTGGAATAAACCTAAATACTTTGCCAGTTCAATCAACGCTTTGTTTTTATCCCACATTTTAATTTCTTTTGTATATTCAGGTGGAGTATCTTTTCCCGGTGGTGTTGAGTTGACAACTTTAATTGCTGCAAGTGCTGCTGCTGTGTCATCGTCAAGCTTGTTAACCTCCTTCAGGATATAGCCTTTATCAAATATTTTGCGGATGTCAAAAAAAGCAATCCTTGCAAATTCTTGTAAAACTTTTTGTTTTAACTCAATCTCGTCAATTACAAGTTTTTCAAATTCAGATTTTTTTTCTTCAAGAACTTCCTGCTTTATTTCCAAAATTTTTTCTTCAATTAATTTTTCATCTTGATTAAATTGCTCTATAGCTTTTTTAACCAGCGGATCTTTCAGAAGATTACAAGCCTTAACTTTAATTGTGTTGGGTTGCGCCTTGGTATCATAAGCCTGCTTATAGGCTTTGGTATCATTGCCGTGTTTTAAATAATACTCTATAAAAGCTTTCTGCTTGTCGTTTAATTTTTTCACGACAGCATCCTTTCCAGAAATGCGATTTTAGCCTTATCTTCTTTGAAATAATCGCCTTGAAGTCCAAAGCTTATAATTTCGATTTCATCAAAACAAATAAATTCCAACCCTTTCAGTATAAAAGCAGGGGTTTGAAATAAAATAAATCGAAGTATTGCCCTGAATTTTTTCATTTAAAACCCTAAAAAAGCGCTTGCGTTATTAAAAAAAGTAATTCCATATACCATAAAAACTGCGCCAAGGGCTAAATACGCTATTGTTAAACCCTGTATTATTTTTTGCAACATATAAAATTCTCCTTTGAAAATATTGATCCCGATCTGCTCCATATCCTGAAACGCAA
>CAYZIV010000279.1:0-2512 GCA_964478475.1 uncultured Gammaproteobacteria bacterium
AAATGGAGCAATTTCAACAGATCCTGTAAAAACAGGGATGATGGATGTGCTTGTGTCCAGAAAAGAAAAATATTCAGACCTCAAGTCTAAATTAAATGATGTAACAAGAGTTTTAGAAAATCTACAGCGAAAAAAACATGAATTGCCTGAAAAACAATTTCTCTTATCAAATTATATTCAACAGGAAAAAACTTTGGCCGAAATTGTAAGTGATTTAAAAAAAGAACGTGCCGATGTGATTGTGCAAGAATTTTCAGCAACAGGAAAATTAAATCTTGTAAACGCTCCGGCAGTTCCTGATTCAATTGCTTTTCCCGGCAGGCTTCAGCTAACGTTTTTAATCACCGCGTTTTTTGCTTTAACTTCAATGATATTTGTAGTTTCTAAAAAAATTATAAAAAACAGTTATACCGATCCGGAAGAAATCGAAACAGACCTTGGGATACCAATATTAGGGGTTATTCCCTGGCTTAAGAGAGAATTGCATGATGAGCCGGATGTTACTTTTGCAATAGAAGAAGAAGCTTCTGTTTATTCTCTTGCTTATCAAAGAGCGGTTTCCGGCATTCGCATTATGGGAAATAACCAAAATAAAAAAGTTTTTGGATTCACTTCATCTGAATTTTCTAAAAAAAGGTCAACCATGATAATGAATCTGGCATACGGACTCTGTAAGGCGGGTCAATCGGTTGTTGTTATTGATGCTGATTTCAGAACACCGTCCTTAGGGAATGAATTCGGATTCGAAGTAAGCCCAAAATACTCTTTAGCCGAGCTTTTAAGTGTTATCTCAAGAGACATGAAAGAAAGAGGGCTTTTCGATATTGAAAAGATCAATATTTATGAACGTTCAATACCTGATTTTGATAATTTTTCCATAATACCAAACGTTCAGAGTTATTCTGATCCATCTGAATTTCTTCATTCAGAGGCTTTTGGTCTACTTATCAAAAAATTAAAATACAGATACGATTGGGTTTTCATTGATATTCCACCTGTATTGGCTGTTCCGGATGCTTTAGCAACAGGTGTTCATCTCGATGGCATGATTTTAATAAAAGGGCTGGACGGTAATAAAACAGTTTTAAGAAAAATTTATCGCCAGTTTCAAAATTATAATATTAATGTTTTTGGTGTTATTACCCGTGAAAACCAGCTCAACGAATCTTTATTGTCAAATAAATACGTAAAACAAATGTTTTCTCGATTTACTACAGAAAACGAAAGTGTAGCGGTTAAATAATCCCAATCATTAAATAGTTGTAATCCTTGTTATGATTGAATCAAAATTTTTTTAAAATTTTTGGCAATTTTTTTCAAAAAAAATCCTTTATATATATATAGTTAATATTGAGTGAATATTTGATATTAAAACCGATAATATCATTATGGAGTTGAGGAATTAGAAATAACTATGAATATTTTGAGTCCTAATACAATAGTTCCGGCAAATGGAGCTTTTCCCGATATATCTACAAAAGAACTTCAGAATATGAAGAAAAAAGTGGATTTTTATGTTGACCATTATTCAACGATAAAAAAATGCCGGAAAGACAATATCTCTTATCAGGATAAAATAAATTTCCTCTCGAATTTAAACAGAATTTTAGAAAAAGAGATGGAACTTAGATGTATAGCTTAGGTTTCTATTTTAGACCGGCCATACATATTTGATTTGAGGGATTTCGTCCGGGAAATAGTTCTTATAATAATTATAATCTTTGAATAAAAGCGATTGCCTGTGTGCTTTGTGGAAATTTTCATCTTCAAACCAGTATGGGAGCTTAATTTTTGTTGAAAAGTCAGGGTGTTGAAGTTTCATAGTATTTTTATACCCTTTTTTTACCCATAATTTAATTGACATATTAAGATATAGTTTTAGAGCATCAGGATACCCCAGCCACATCTTAACTGCCGGATGATTAAACCAGATGTCCGGTTGTCCGGTTATGTTTTTGAGAATTATATAAGTTTCGCATCGCTGTTTCCCAAGTCTTCTGTAATCAAGACAGTTAAGAGATTTATAAAAATTAGGATAAGGTAAAAATGTCTGCATTTTTTTTAGCAAAATCGGTGTGTATTTCCATTGCAGCTTTTATGCCATCACCAACCGCAATAGCAGTTTGTCTGAAAATTTCGTTTTTTACATCCCCTATGAAAAACAACTTTTTGGCAGTTTTAAATTTTTCTAAATTATTGGTAATTTCTTCATCAAAAAAATTAAAAACAGGTTTGCGTCCGATTGCCAGAAGCAGATAATCACTTTCAATTTTTCTTGAGCTTTTGCAAGCTACAACAGATTTCCCTGAAGCAGTAAAAAAGCCCGCAGGTTCTTCGTTTTCAATGTATTTAATTTTTGGATTGTTTAAAGCTCTTTCTTTCAGAAGGTTAAGGCATTTTGTTTTAGAGCTTCTATTTAATATAAAAATCTTTGCTGCATTTGAATTAGAAGCTAAATTAATTGCATAATCAAAAGCGGCATCACCTGAGCCTATAACAGCAACTTTCTTTT
>CAYZIV010000280.1:0-2511 GCA_964478475.1 uncultured Gammaproteobacteria bacterium
ATATTTCTTTCTCAGTCTTTCCTGCTATAAATTCATTTTCTTTAAAAACCCCATATTCGTTTATTTTCCACCCTTTTTTTATTGCCATGTTGCGAAGAGTAATATTATGAGCCTTTGAGCCTGTAAAATAGAGCAGAGCCGCCCCGTAACTTTTTTGAGGAATCACGCGCAGATCAACCTGAAGGCCGGCTTTGAGCAATATGCTGGAGCGGGTTTCACCTTTAGAGATTATCTTTTGAACACCCTCGTATTTAGTAAATCTATCCATAATTTCTGCGGAATCTTTGCAAATAACCAGAATATCAATATCGCCGATAGTTTCTAATTTACGGCGATAACTTCCTGCAATTTCTATATTCTGAATGTTTTTGCTCTGTTTTAAATATTCCATAAGCGGTATGGCGTATTGATCTGCAATCACAAGCCTTATCCGCTTATCTTCTTTTTTTATTCTCTTTATGTTGTCTAAAATATTTTCTTCGGTTTTTGAGCCAAACCCTTCTAAGTGACGAATTTTTTTGTTTTCAGCAGCTTTTGCCAGGTCATCAATATTATTTATATTTAATTCATCATAAATTTTTTTAACTTTTTTGGCTCCTAACCCTGATATTTCCATCAATTTTATTAAATCTTTCGGGAATTTTTCTTCCAGTTCTTCTAATACATCAAATTTTCCGGTTTTTATTATATTTTTTATTTTACCGGCCAGATCTTTCCCAATTCCTGATAATTGTGAAAGGTCTTCGTCTTTTTCCACCATTTGAGATATGTCCTGAGAAAGATTTTCTATTGTAATTGCGGCGCTTCTGTAAGCTCTTATTCGATAAGGGTTTTCTCCTTGTATTTCAAGAAAATCAGCCGTTTTGTTGAACATTTTCGCAATATCATTATTTTTAATTGACATTATTTATTAATTCCTTGAGTTTTAGAGCATTTTTAACAGCATAACCTGCTTCGTCGTTATTAAAATAACAAAAAATTTCTTTTCCTTGGTCATAGTAATTTTTAATATTTTTAGCGAATTCTTTTAGCTTTTCATCGCTATATCCGCCTGCTCCAAGATTTTCTGCTCCATGAAACCGTATATAGACAAAATCGGAAGTTATTTGTGTTGGAGATTCAGTTTCTCCCATATAATAGATGCAAAAAGCTATATTATTATCTTTTAAAAACTCATAAGTCAGGTCATTAAACCAGTTTGGGTCACGAAATTCAAAAGTATATCTCTGATTTTTCGGAAGAATATTAATAAATTCCCCAAGTCTTTCAGCGTTAAAGCTGAAATGCGGCGGAAACTGAAATAAAATCGGGCCTGTTTTATTACCAAAGGTTTCAATTAGTTTTAGAAAGTTATTCACAGGTTCTTTAGCGTCTTTTAACTTTTTTAGATGGGTAATATACCTGCTGGCTTTGACAGAGAATATAAAATTGTCCGGAACACAATCTGTCCAGTTTTTGATGGTTTTTTCCTCAGGCAGGTGGTAAAAAGTATTATTAACTTCGACTGTATGGAATTGTTTAGAATAATAATTTAAAAAATCATTTTCTTTCAAATTTTCAGGATAAAAATTTCCTTTCCAGTGTTGATAACTCCAGCCTGATGTTCCTATATGTATTTTATTTTCATTCAAAATTTGTCCTCCACCAGTAAATTTGCCTGAAATTATATTTTTACAAAGATATTTTAGATAAAAGGGTTATAAAAGCCTCATTAAAAGCAGGAATATCATCAGGATTGCGGCTTGTTACAAGGTTTCCGTCAATTACAGATTCCTGATCAGCCCAGTTAGCGCCTGCGTTTACAAGATCTTTTTTTATTGATGAAAATGAGGTTAATGTCCTGCCTTCTACAACCTCGGCTTCTATGAGCATTTGTGGACCATGGCATATAGCTGCCACAGGCTTATTTTGTTCAAAAAAGTGTTTAACAAAGTTTACCGCATCAGTATCTCTGCGAAGTTTATCAGGGTTTAATACACCGCCCGGGAGCAATAGGGCATCATAATCGCCTGGAACTGCTTTTTTTATATTAATTTCCACATCGAATTCATCAGCCCATTCGCCATGTTTCCAGCCTTTAACTTTATCTGCTTGAGGAGATACTACAAATGTTTCGGCCCCGGCTTCTTCCAACGCTTTTTTGGGCTCTGTGAACTCGGACAGTTCAAAACCGTTTTCCACTAATATTGCTACTTTAATTTTATTTAATTTCATAATTAGCTGCCTTTCAAATTTAATCATTTTAAATATTTATTTTATAAATATTTGCAATAAACATTCGACAAAAGGAGGGAATATGTATAAAAATATTTTAATAACCAGATTTACCGGTTAATTTAATTTTTCTTAAGCAGCGTGATGACGGAAGCGGCTATTGCTTTACCTTCGCCGATAGGGCCAATTCCTTCCATTGTAGTTGCTTTGATTGATATAGAGTTTTTATCTATGCCCAAAACCTTTGAAACAGATTCTCTCATTGATAAAATATAAGGCTGAAGCTTAGGTTCTTCT